>JAIPJH010000004.1 GCA_021734245.1 Candidatus Cloacimonadota bacterium
CAATAATTTTCATGGGATTATCTCTCTCAGGAATTGGCCTGGACTCTAATTTTTTGGGGGAGATTTTCCCACTATGGTATATTTGTATAGAAAATAATTAGTTAACGTAAAAAAAAGAAGGTTTTGTGTTACAGAACCTAACTTTAAAAGAGGAGTAATTATGCGAATTGGTTTTGGTTATGATGTTCATTCTCTGGTATTGGATAGAAAACTCATTTTAGGCGGTGTGGAAGTTCCCTTCCACAAAGGATTACGCGGGCATTCCGATGCCGATGTATTGATTCATGCCACCATCGATGCGATTTTAGGTGCATTGGCACAAGGCGATATTGGCACTCTATTCCCCGATAACGAAGATCAGTACAAAGATATAGACAGCCGAATTTTACTGCGAAAAGTTGCGGGAATTCTGCATTTGGAAGGTTATAAAATTGGTAATGTCGATTCGACTATTTGTGCTGAAGCTCCTAAAATGAAACCATATATTATGCAGATGAGAGAAAATATTGCTTTCGATTTGAATTGTGATATTCACTTGATTTCGGTAAAAGCTACCACCGAAGAAGGTATGGGATTTACTGGAAAAGAACAGGGGATTTCTGCCAAAGCTGTTTGTTTGATAAAGCGATTACAAGAATAAAACCATAAATGAAACCCGAACTTCTGGTTCCGGTGGGAAATCCGGAAGCTTTTTATGCCGCAATTGCCGGCGGTGCCGATGCTGTTTATCTGGGACTGAAAAATTTCAATGCCAGGGGCAGAGCCAGGAATTTCGCTCCCAATCAACTGCAATCCATTTTAAAAGAGAGCGAAAAAGAAAACATCAAAGTTTATCTCACATTAAACACTCTTATCAAAAATTCAGAGCTTCCGCAGCTTCTGGATACACTGTTTATGCTTTCTCAGACTTCCATTTCCGCTCTGATCATCCAGGATTTGGGTGTTTATTATCTTTTGCAGAAATTCTTCGAAAAAATCAAAATCCACGGCAGTACCCAGATGGGATTTCATAATTCATTAGGAGCAGAATTCGCTTATGAAAAAGGTTTCGAGAGAATTATTTTAGCCAGAGAATTGACCTTGCCAGAATTGAAAAATATCAGTAATAGATCAAAAATTCAACTGGAAATATTTGCTCATGGAGCTCTTTGTTATTCATTTTCGGGAATGTGCTTGTTCAGCAGTTTTCTGGGAGGAATGAGTGCAAATCGCGGACTTTGCCGACAACCCTGCCGCCGCATCTTCAATTCAGAAAAAGGTTCTGAATATTTCTTTAGTTTAAAGGATAATCAGCAGATTGAGATCATCCTGGAACTGATGAAAATGAAGATCAGATCGATAAAGATCGAGGGTCGCATGAAATCGGCTGAATACGTTCACCAAGTTACTCGAGCTTATCGTATGGTCATCGATGATCCAAACAAAATTGAACAGGCAAAAGAAATTTTGAAATTTGATCTTGGCCGTCAAAAAACTTCTTACTTTTTGGGAGGAAATGTAAAAAATGCGATCACTCAAGAACCTTATACCGGTTACCAAATTGGAGAGATCGCAAAAATATCGGCAGAATACTTTGAAATTAAAACAAAATTTAATCTCAGAAAAAGAAACCGTCTTAGGATTCTTCCGCAAGATGGAACTGATTCCAAAGCTCTCAAAATTAAAGAAATCGAGAAAATGGAGAACAGCAAATATAAAATACATCATAACATTCAGAACATTGCAATCGGAGATAAAGTATTTTTGCTTGGTTTGGGTGAAAATAAATTTCAAAGTAAGTTTTCTTTGGATGGAAAAAAGCTACAACTGCAAATGCCAACATCAAAAAAAAAACACATTCTCAGCCGCATCGGATCGAGTAAAACACTTTCACGCCAGGAGCTTTTTTTCCGCATCGATTCAGTTGACTGGCTAAGAAAAATTTATTTCGATAAATTTGATCATCTAATTCTGAAATTACCTAAAAATGAGTGGAAAAAATTCCAACTTAAAAGTAACTTTATCAGAAAAAATATTCGAAAGATCATTATTCAATTTCCCAAATTTATTTCGGAAAATGATCTTGATTTCTACCACTCTCTGATTAAATATTTACTCCAAAACAGAATTCAACATTTTGTGCTGGGTCATATTTCTCAAATCAATCTTTTTAAAAATATAAAACAAGCAACGATAAGTACTTCAGAAAATGTATATGTTTTAAATGATGCAGCCATCCAGATGCTGAAAGAAGAAAGAGTAAATTATTACATCTATCCATTCGAAAATGAATTTACGAATTTAACTGCTGGAAAAGATAGAAAAGGAATTGTGCCGATTTATTTTCGTCCGGAACTTTTTTATTCCCGCATGCCGGTAAACGATCTGCCGGCAGAATTTTCAGATCGAGATCAAAAATATTACAAATTTATTCGAGATGGAATTACCTGCATTATTCCCGAATTACCAGTATCATTACTCCAATACAAGAATAAACTTTTCAAACAAGGCTTTCGCCGTTTCCTGATCGATCTGTCTAATGAGAAACCTTCCCAAAACAGTTTCAACCGCATTCTTAAGAAATTTCACACTTCCGAAGCAGAACAACCCGGAACGCAATTCAATTTCAAGCTGGGTCTGCAATGAGCTGCTGCCGAAAAATTCTTCTCTGCTTTTTCCTGCTGATCTGCTTTGCCAGTCTTACTGCACAGGAAGGTTATTATCTCAAAAGTCTCAAGATCACAGGCAATAAGCATGTTTCGACGCTGACGCTAAAAGATAAACTGTATCTCACACCAAATACCTTCTGGCGCAATCTGCTGTTCTGGAAAGCCAAACACAGATTTCATCAGGCAGATCTGGCACTCGATCTTCAGCAGATGACCGCTGCCTATCAGAAAGCAGGATTTCTACACGTGCAGATCCAACCGGAATTTGTGATCAATGAGGAGAAGGAAAGCGTTGAGGTGATCCTGAAAATTCAGGAAAACGATCCCGTCCTGATAGAAGAAATAGTTTTTGATTTCGATTCCGATGAGGAAGGCAAAGCACTTTTAAATTCGCGCCTACCAAAATTTTTAGACAGGAATTCCCTGCAATCCGGGCAGCGTTTTCGCGATAAAAACCTGGAAAAAGCAGAAAAAGAGATCATGGCTTTCCTGCAGAAAAACAGCTATCCCTTTTCCGAAGTAGGCTATCAACTCAAATTGAACGAAACCGAAAGCAATGTCATGGTGAAACTGCAGATAACTACCGGCACCAAAATGCGTTACGGAAAAATCGAAATTTCTGGAAATGATAAAATCTCTGAAACACTGATTCGCCAGCAGATCAGTTTTGCCAGCGGAGAATATTTTCATCCCAGAGATTTTCAAAAAACTCAGAAGCAGATCCAGCAACTCAATATGTTTCGTTATGTAACGGTGCAACTGGCAGAAAAAGAAAAGAATGATGATCTGGTGGATATTACTATAAACGTGCAGGAAGCACCGCGATTAACAGCTCAACTGGCAGTTGGTTATGGCTGGGAAGAACGTTTTCGCACCGAAGCCAAAATCACCAAACTGGGATTTCTGGGCGGCATCAGGAGAGCTGCGCTGCGGTTTCGTCATTCCTATCTGGAACCGTACAATGTTTCAATCCAATTTGATCAACCGGCAGTCTTTCATCCCAATGCTACCTACACGCTGCAGCCGTATCTGCTCAAATTGAACGAAACGGGTTATGACAAGCAGAGCAGCGGCATCTATTCGGTCTATCAATTCCGTTTCGCGCGTTATTCCCGTCTCTATCTGGATTATGATCTCAAATGGAATAATCTGGTAGCCAAATCCGATTTCATCGAAGATGAGCTTCTGGAAGAAGGCAAGCTTGATTATCAACTGTCCAGTTTTGGATTGGGTTATACTTTTGAAAATTCTCAGCCGCTTACAGCACCCGATCAAGGCTGGTTTTTTTCTGCTTCCGCAGTGCTCTCCGGGCTGGCTTTTTACAGTGATTACAACTACTATCAGCTATTTTCGGAAGTTCGTAAATACACTCGTTTGACAGATTCTTTCACTTTGGCAAACAGACTGAAATATCAGGTGATGCAGGCCATCGAGCCGGACGTTTCGACACCGCTGGCAGAGAGATTTTATGCCGGCGGCAAAGCCAATGTGCGCGGCTGGTCTCGCTCCGATCTGGGTCCCTTGAATGAAGACGGCGTTGCCAGCGGCGGCAACAGTCTGCTGGAAGCAAGCTTGGAACTGCGTTATCCGATCTATAAAATACTTTCTGGAGTGGTTTTTCTGGATGCAGCCAATATCTGGAAAGAGCCTTATGAACATGATCTGAAAGAACTGCAATATGCTGTCGGCGGCGGCATCAGAATAAAGACGCCGATCGGCTCATTGCGTCTTGATGCTGCCATGGCGGTGTGGGAAGAAAAATTGCCTGTTCGCTTTTATTTCAGTATCGGAGAGGCATTTTAAGATGATGAAAAAACGCACTAAAATCGTTGCCGTCATCTTTGCCTGTCTGCTGATCCTGATCCTGGCTTTTCTTGTTATCATGCAGACTGGCTGGTTCCGAAATCAAGTGAGAAAGATTGTTATTAGGCAGGCAAATGCTGCATTAGATGCTGAGTTAAAGATTGCAAAACTGGAAGGGAATTTCTGGCATAATCTACGTTTATCAGGGATCAGTCTAAGTCGGGGCGAACAGGAAATTCTTACAATCAGTTCGCTTCAACTAAATTATAATCTTTCAAATCTCCTGAAAAAACAGATCCGCATCGATTCACTGATCATCGATCAACTTAATCTAAAGCTTCATCAACTGGAAGATGCCAGCTGGAATCTACAGCATCTCTTTCCACCCGCTCCCGCCAAAACCGAAAAGAAACCTTTTGCCGGCAAGATCGAAGTGAAAAATTTCCGGCTGCTTTCCGGTTTGATAGATGTAAGATCGGAAATGGAAAATCAATTCCTGCCGATTCAGCTTCACATCCCGCAAATTTCAGCATCTGCCCAGATCTCAGAAGAGCTTTCCTGGCAGGTGCAACAGGCAGAATTTGATATCTCCCCGCATCAGGTGAGTTTGCATATTAATGATCTCAACAGTAAAAATTCCGATACGATCTCATTGACGCGTCTGGAAATCACAACTGCCGGCAGCCGCATTCTGGGCGAGGTCAAATTAGCTTCTCTGCAGAATCAAGAAGCACAAATCTTCCTCCAGGCACAGCCGCTGGCTCTGGAAGAACTTAATAAATGGTCTGCAGATCTTGCTTTGCAAGGCAAAATTGAGTTTGAGATCAAGGCAAATCTGGCCGGCAAAGAACTGCAGATCGCAGCCGATCTGAATTCCCGGCAACAGAATCTGACCCTGGATCTTTCACTGCCGGATTATGAAAAACCGCTGGAATCACAGCTCTCAGCGAGCTGGCAGAACATAAATCTGCAAAGCTGGCTGCCTCAGCAGTCTGCCACACTTCTGAACGGAAATCTGGATTTGCAAACCACCGGCAGCGATCTGAAAGACATCACCATCGATGCAAATCTGAAACTTTCAGAATCGGCTTGGAATGATCAATCTATCGATCTTCTGGAATTGAAAGGTAAAGGAAATGCCGCTCAATTCCGGGCACAACTTCTCTTGCAAACCGAACAGGGCGATCTGGAATTGACTGGCAATTTGAAAAATCTTGTTTCCCATCCCAGTTACGAGATGGCAGGAAAAATTCACAAACTTGATGTTCAGCCATTTATAACGCAATTGCAGCAGCCGACTGTGCTCAACGCCGAATTTAGTTTAGCAGGAGTAGGCACAAAGCCGCAATCCCTGAAAGCTGAATTGAATTTGAGTGTTTTTGATTCGGTTATCGAAAATATTTCTCTGGATGATCTGCGCCTGATAGCGGCGATAGATGCCGGAAAATATAAATTGGACACATTCAAATTTAATAGTTCTCTGGCGCAATTCTCTGCCAGTGGAAATGGCGAATGGAACGGCGAACACCAGCTTATCTACAGCGTTCAGGTTGATTCTCTTCCTTCTGTCTTGCTTCCTAAAATGCCGGAAATTGCACTAACTGCTGCTGTTGATGGAACCTTCAGCGGTGATCTACAAGATTGGCAAACCAGAGCTAAACTGCTTCTGCAGGATTTACATTATGAAGAATACTCTGCCGCCAGGTTGGAAGCTGAAATCGCCGCAGAGATGAAAAAAGGAGAGATATTTGCCGAACTTGACAGCGACATTTCTGCTATCGACCTAGCTGGATTTAATCTACAATCTCTGCAAATGACAGCCAGTTATTCTCCGGAAAAAATCCAGGCAGAAATTCAGCTGCAGCAGTCGGATGCGATCGGCTTGCACACGGAAATTCAATATTTTCCGGTAGAATTGCAGCGAATCCTGATCCCTCAATTGACGATCAATTTACCTGAAGATAGCTGGCAGAATTCCACCGATTCTCTGCTGATCGAGTTCAGTGACAAATATTACAGCATTCGTCATCTCGATCTACGTAATGATAGTCAGTCGATCTCGATAAATGGCCACATCGATTTGCAGCAGGAAAATGATCTGGACATCTCTCTGCAGAATATAAAATTGGAATCGCTACTTGCCTACTATGATCAGAAATTGCCGCTTTCCGGCAAATTCGACCTGAATCTTGCTCTAACTGGAAATCTCAGTTCTCCCATTGTGCATTCCGATCTGAAACTGCAAAACGGAAAGTATGATAAACTCAATTTCGAATCTCTGACAGGAAACTTTCAATTACACGATGAGGTGATGGACATTTCTCTGGAATTGCAGAGATCGAAAGAAGACAGTATTCTGCTGAGTGGTTATTTACCTCTGCACCTCGAACCGGAAGCTTCTGTTTTTGAACTGAACCAAAACAAACCCTTTGATTTGAATCTATCTTCCAGCCCTTTTAGCTTGAACTGGCTACAGCCGTTGTATCCAGAAGTTAAGCAGATCAAAGGCATTTTACTCATGCAGGCATCAGCCACAAACACAATTGCTCAACCGTATTTTAAGGCTGCGATTTCCCTGCAAAAAGGCAGATTGGATATTCCTACAATGGGCATCGACTATCGCAAGATCAATCTTCAACTGGAAGCTGAAGAAAATGAAATTATCCTGCAGGATTTCTCTCTGAAATCCGGATCTAAGAAAAAATCCGGTAATCTGAAACTGACAGGAAATCTCTCCCTCGATGCCATCGAGAAAAGGATTGAAAATATCACCGGCAGTCTGACTGCCAGTAAATTTATAGCTCTGAATAGCAAGGACTTGACTCTGAATCTGGATGCCAAACTCGATTTCAACAGCAATGGACAAGATCATGAACTGAACGGCTGGCTGCATTTGAATCGAGCTTTCTATTTCCTGCCTGCAAACGGTCAGCCTACGCAGTCCAAAATCGACCAGCCGCTGTTGGTAAAGGCTCGAACCCCGCGGCTGGAAACAAGCGACAAATCCCAGGAAAAGCAAATGCCAGAAATCATAAAAAACCTGCGCGGTGAAGTGAACGTAAGCTTCCCCCGCAATATCTGGCTGCGTTCCCGCGATATGTATCTGGAGCTGAGCGGCGAGATACGAGCAGTAAAAAAAGGCGCAGACTTCCAGTTATTCGGCAGTGTGCAAATCCTGAAAGGAACCTATAATCTCTATGGCAAAAGATTCGAGATCATCGACGGCAATATTGTCCTGAATGGTCAACCTCAGCTTAATCCGCAGGTTTATCTGCAGGCACGCTATATGCTGATCGGGGCAGACAAGATCAAGAATGCCCTGATCCTCACTGTCAGTGGTACACTGCAGAATCCTGTCATTCAATTCACCTACAATGATCAGGCGATCTCGGAAGCAGACGGAGTATCCTACCTGATTTTCGGCAAAAGCCTCAATGAGCTCTCTTACGGCGAGAAAAAGCAGATCGATGAAACATCCGGCAGCGGCTTGGCAGCCAGATTGCTGGCACGTCAGCTTATCTCAAAAGTTACCACTTCTCTGCAAAATGAATTACGCCTGGACATCATGGAATTTCGAGAAGGTGATAGCTGGCAGAACGCTTCACTATTGATGGGCAAATACATTACCAACCGGCTGTTCGTCAGCTATCAAAAGGATTTTTCGCTGGGACGCTACAGTCTGCTGGGACCGGAACAACTTTCCATGGAATATGAATTAAAAAAATACCTGTCATTGCAGGCTGTGAGCGGCAGCGGTAATTCTTCCGGCATCAACCTGATCTGGAAGTTTCAGAAGTAGTATTTTTTGGATTTTTTATTTACAATTAATATTTGATTTTAATATTAACGCAGAGAGTAGGGAATGGGGGGAAAATGCTGAAACAGAAATTCATCTTGATTCTGTTATTGCTGAGCGGATTATTGATTTGTACACCTGCCGCAATCGACAGCCTGAAATCTGTATTAAAAACAGCCGAGGGCAGAGAACGCGTTGATATATTGCATCTTATAGCACAAACATTGTCTTCCTCTGATATAGAAGAAGCGAAAAAATACATTGCTGAAGCCGAACAGCTTTCCCGGGAATTAGATTATCAGATCGGCCTTGCTGAAACCTGGAATATCCGGGGACAAATTGCTTATCGAAAAGGTGATTATGAAGCAGCTCTGGAAAATTATACAAAGTCCCTGAAGATATTTGAGTCTCTCGATCACAAAAAGGGAATGAGTAAAATCTACAATAACCTGGGGCTGATTTCCATCAATCTGGGTAAATTTGAGGAAGCCAGAGATTATCAACTGGCTTCGATAGAAATAAAAAAGCAGCTGGATGACTGGAACGGCATCTCTTCCAGCCTTACCAATCTTGGTTTGATCTACTGGAAAATCCAGGATTACGGTACCGCCATCGATTATCTGGAACAATCATTGGAAATCCAGAAAACTATTGGCGATAATGGAGTGATCGCCAACACCAAAAACAATATTGCCATCGCTTATTTGAATCTGAATCATTATGATAAAGCTCTAGAGTATTTTTTAAAAGCGATCAAAGCTGCCGAAGAAATTGGCAACAGTCACATCGTTGCTTCCTGTCTTAATAATATTGGCATCGTTTATGCCAAAATGAAGCTTTATGATGAGGCGATCCCACATCATCTGCAGGCGTTGGAAATCTTTCTGGAAATGGGTGATAAACCCAATATTGCCAACACCTACAACAATCTGGGACTGGCTTATCAGTATAAGAATGATTATGAGAATGCTCTGGAATATCTTTCCAAAGCTCTTCAGATGAGTAAGGAATCCGAAGATTTATTGGGCATCACTAATTCTCTCAACAATATCGGCTCTATCTACGAGGATAAACAAGATTATCCTGCTGCCATCCGCCATTATCAGGAGAGTATGCAGATAAATAAAGAAAGAGATCAGCAATGGAATATCGCTTTGGATCATAGCCGTCTTGGCCGGGTATATCTGAGAATGAAAAACCTCGAGCAGGCGGAAAAGCATTTGCTGGCTGCCAATCAGAAGTTTCAGGATCAGGATATTCATGATGATTATATCGGTAATCTGCTGAATCTGGCCGAACTATATTCCATGAAAAATCAATATCAAAAAGCTTATAATCATCTTATGAATTATATTACGGTGAGTGATACAATTTCTTCCCACCGCAATCTGGAAAAAACCAATGAACTGAAAATCAAATACGATCTGGAAACCAAGGAAGTGGAAAATGATCTTCTGAAAAAAGATCTTGAGATTATAAATATGCAGAAGAAGCATTTGTTATATGTTCTGATTGCCGCCCTGATCATCATAACTCTGGTTATCATATTTTTGATTTCGAGCCGACGAATGAATAAAAAATTAAAACATTTGAACATAGCTCTCACGATTGCCAAACAGGAAGCTGAAAGAAACGAAAAGCAGATTTTGCTGATCAATAAAATGCTGCGGCATGACATCACCAATAATCTGGCGGTGGTTGTTTCCGCTATCCGGCTCTACCAAAAAGAACAAGATAAAAGCTATCTGGATGAGGCAGCAAAGAAGTGCAATATCGGCATCGAACTGATCAAAAATCTGCACAGTATGGAAAGAAAAAATATAGATTTCGAACATCGGCACCCCATTAATCTGGAAAAAATATTAGATAAGATAATTAACGATAATTCTGAGATCAACATTTCCTACAAAGGATCGGCTGTAGTGTTGGCAGATGACAGCATCGAATCTGTTTTCCGCAATCTGATCGAAAATGCTGTCAATCACGGCCAGGCAAAGCAGATCGAGATTTCGATCCTGGAAGTGAATAATATTTGTGAGATTAGAGTTTTCAATGACGGCAGGCAGATAGATGAAGAAGTCATAGATAAAATATTTGAAGAGAAATTCTCTCATGGCAAAAATGGCAATACCGGTCTGGGTTTGTATCTGGTAAAACAAAATGTACAACGTTACGGCGGTTCGATTTATGTGGAAAATACTCCGCCTTCCGGAGTTACTTTTATTCTGAGTCTGAAAAAAGCCTAATGAGAATTTTTCTTTCCTTCCTGATATTAATTGCCTTTTCACATCAGCTGATTGGAAGTGTAAATTTTACCAATCTCAGCGGGTCTGATCTGGCTTTGGGTATCGGCTCACAACAAATTGCTTTGGGTGGTGCCGGAACACTTGTGGAAGATGCTCCCGGTTCTATTTTCTGGAATGCGGCTGGAATCTCTCGAATTTCACATTCTCAGATTCAAATTGATTTTCAATCATTTACAGATTTTAAAAATGCAATTTTAATTTGGAAACCGGATTTTTTCAAAGTATACTCTAAACAAGTTACGATTGGAATAAGTGCGATAAATCGTCTGAGATTTATAGGCAGCAGCGATCAGGTTTGGAGCGGTTATGCTGCCCATCTTTTGGACTTAACTATGATTGATCTAACTGATTTCACAGGTAAAATCAATTCCAATACTTACGATTATCGTTTTAACTTAGCCCTAAACCTGTCATCCAAATTAAATGCCGGTATTACTTTTGTTAGACTGGTCTGACGGACCGAAATTGAAAGAACCGGTGGTTCTGACCCGCATTATGAAGTAGGAATAGAATATAATACCTTTGATCTTGGCATTACTTATCAATTCAATAAAAATCTATCTGTCAGCCTGGTTAATAGAAATCTGCTTCATTTTGGTGAAAACCGCTATAGTAATAAAGAAAATTCCACTCAAGAAACTGATGTAGAATTTTCTTTTCCCGATTATTTTACTTTTGGAATAGCATGGAAAAAAAATATTAATATTTATATGGATAATGAATTCATGATAGGAAAATATGGTGGAAAAACTTTGAAAGATATGAAAATCTGGTTTTTAAAAATAGGTGTGGAAAAAACTTATTTAAAGAAACTTGATTTGAGAGCTGGAATCACTGCTCCCATAATGGCAGAAACCACTACACTGGGAAATTTGTTAGATAAAATTCCAGATCCAAAACTAAATCTATCATGCGGAATCGGCTACAAATGGAAAAGATTTACATTTGATTCAGCTTTATTCTTTAATCCTGGCCTTAGCTATGCAGAAAGAAAACCCGTTCCAGACTTATCTATTTCAATATCGTATCAATTATCAATTTAAAAGGATATAAAATTGAAAAAAATATCAATTATCATTTTATTAATTTTAAACACACTTTTGTCTGCAGTAGATTTTGATTACCTAACTGGCTCTGACCTTTTTATTGGAGTTGGTGCTAAGCAGATCGGAATGGGTGGAACCGGATCTTTAATAGAAAATTCTGCTGCGTCCATTTACTGGAACCCTGCTGGCTTGAATAGTATTCGTGGAAACCAATTGGAAATTGATCTTGAAATTCCCTGGGATGCAAAAAATGCCATATTTATCTTCAAACCAGATTTTCTTAAACTAAATGGAAGACAGATCACAATTGGCTTAGCCAGAATTAACCGTTTAAAATTTAAAGGTTATAGTGAAGATGTCTGGGATGGATATTCCGAACATATTCTAAATCTTTCATTTAATTCAATCTCTAATTTTCGGGGAGGAATCGATACAGATACAAATGATTATCGATTTGCTATGGCTTATGATATTTCCAAACGATTTGATTTTGGTTTCGCTCTTATTCGCTATGTATGACGAACCAAAGTGAACAGAATCGGAGATTCTGCTGAAAAATATGAATTTGGTGTAGATTTTACAACCTTCGATTTAGGGTTGATTTACAAAATCAATCCCAAAACTTCTGCCAGTCTGGTTTATCGAAATATAGTAGATTTCTGGGGCAGACGAATACATGAAGACGAAGATTCCAACTACGAAAAGGCTGCGGATTTCAGTTCGCCAAATTTCCTAACTCTTGGAGTTTCCTATAAATACAAATCTTATAATTTATATTTGGATAGTGAACTTTTAAGTGGATATTATGGTTCAAATAAGAAATACATGAAATTCTGGTTTATCAGAGCTGGCGCAGAGAAATTTCTTACTAAATCCCTCATCGTTCGATCAGGAATTACCTATCCGGTAATGGCTGAAACTTCATCGCTGGGCAATATTCTTGATACAATTCCAAATCCCAAATTCAATGCTGCTGTTGGTTTAGGCTATCAAATTAAAAACTGGATTCTTGACACCACACTTTTTTTCAATCCCGGAATGAGCTACGTAGAACATAAACCCGTTCCCGGTGGATCGATTAGTATAAGATACAACTACTAAAAAAGGGTCACAGTAAATACTGCAACCCTTTATAATATATTGTGGGTATACTTTATTTTACCTTCTTTTCTACCAATTTTTCGATCAACTTTTCATCAGGAATAAATGGCAATGTAATATGATCGGTGTCTTTACATCTTTCGTTATGTTCCATGCAGGTTGCGATAGAATTTTCATTTCTTGCCCATGCTCGGCGCGCCACGCCGCCCATCACGTCCCACCGGAATGAACGTTCCAAAATGTAATCGACTCTTTCGCTGCCATCCAGAACCATACCGAAACCACCATTAATAACTTTGCCGATTCCCACTCCACCGCCGTTGTGTAGTGCAATCAAACTCATGCCGCGAGCCGCATTTCCGGCAAAACACTGCGTGGCCATATCTGCCATCACGTTACTGCCGTCCTTGATATTGGAAGTTTCACGGAAAGGACTGTCCGTGCCGCCGGTATCATGATGATCACGTCCCAGCATGATCGGTCCAACTTCTCCATTTTTCACCATTTCATTGAACTTGAGAGCAATGTTCATGCGTCCCATAGCATCCTGATACAAAATTCGAGCCTGCGTTCCAACCACCAGTTTATTTTTGATCGCATCACGAACCCAGATGTAATTATCACGATCTTGATAACGTAATTCTTCCCGGCAATTTTGAATAACTTCAGCTGCCGCAGCATCGGTTTTGATAAGATCTTCTTCTTTTCCACTCAAACAAACCCAGCGGAAAGGTCCGTAACCGTAATCGAAAAGTTCCGGTCCCAGAATATCTTCCACATAACTGGGATAGATAAATCCATCATAGGTATTATCAGGATTTTTGGAAATTTCTTTCACTCCGGCATCATAAACCGCTTTCATAAAGCTGTTGCCGTAATCGAAGAAATAAGTTCCATTTTCTACCAGCTTTTTGATCGCTTCGAAATGACGGCGCAAAGATTTATCGACCAGTTGGCAGAACTTTTTTCTATCTTTGGAAAGCATTTCAGTTCGTTCTGCAAAACTTAAATCAACCGGACAATATCCACCTTCATAAGCTGCATGACAGGAAGTCTGATCGCTGAGCAGATCGATGTGTTTCTGATTTTCTGCAGCGAATTCCAGCAGATCAACGATATTTCCATTATAAGCGATTGAAATTGATTCCTCTTTCTGCAGATATTCTTCTGCTTGTTGGAAAGCTTCTTCAGCACTTTGAGTTACTAAACTTACCCAACCCTGATCGTGTCGCGTCTGGATGCGAGATTCATCAACTTCAGCAAAAATTCCTACGCCACCTGCAATTTCCACAGCTTTGGGTTGAGCACCGCTCATACCTCCCAAACCGGAGGACACAAATAATTTCCCTTTCAAATCGCCATCTTCAGGCACGCCAAGTTTCAGGCGCCCGGCAATTAAAATTGTGTTATAAGTTCCATGCACAATTCCCTGCGGTCCGATATACATCCAGCCGCCGGCTGTCATCTGTCCGTAATTTGCCACGCCCAGGGCATTGGCACGATTAAAATCCTGCTGATTATCGAACATGCCGATCATTAATCCGTTTGTTAAAATAACTCTTGGTGCTTTGGGATGTGATTTGAATAATCCTAATGGGTGGCCACTTTCCAGAACAAGTGTATGTTCATGAGTGAGATTTTCCAGATATTTTTTGATAAGCCGATATTGCATCCAGTTCTGGCAGACCGAACCGGTTTCACCGTAAGTTACCAATTCGTATGGATAAAGAGCTGTAGCAAAATCTAAATTATTGTCGATCATCACCTGAAAAGCTTTTCCTTCTAAACATTTGCCTTTATATTCTTCTACAGGCTTTCCTTTCAAACATCCTTCCGGTCGATAACGATAGCCATAGATATGACCATGTTCCATCAATTCATCCAGAAATTCCGGTGCTAAAGTTTCATGCAGCTCTTCTGGAATATAACGAAGGGCATTCTTAAGTGCTAAAGCAATTTCCTTTTTATTCAAGGGCATTTGACGTCGAGGAGCTCGACGGATTCCTTCCACAAATTTCGGATATTTTGGTAAATTAGAATCAAGTTTTATTGTCATAGCATTTGAAATATCAAGATTATTCATTTAAAAAACTCCCAATTATCTTATAATACCTGTCTCCACAAAATTGCCGGGAACATCATCATGACCGGCCAACAGGCTATCAATCATTTCTGACAATCTCTCTACAACGTCAAATGAAATTGGCATCAAATTTTCGTTGCTATACTGCTTTCTTAAAACAAAAACTGCTTCAATAGGAAGTGAGCGAACATCTGGAGTGAGTTCTTTATCCAAGGTTTCAGTCACAATTATCGTTTTTACTTTTCTGAAAGTAGCTTTTGCCATATTTGCATAGTATTCTGAACGAATCAGATCATTCAGGTCGAGATTTGTAAAAGTGTGAAAAACAAGAAGCGGAAATTTCAGCTGATATTTATTGAATCTTCTTTTCCCGGTAATACGAAACTGAAAATCTATATTTTGAATAAGAGATAAAAACATAGGCGAATCATCGATCTCAAAATTAGGATTTTTTTCCATCTCTCCAAAGCTTAAAGGATTGAAATTCATTCCCGTGGTAAATGATTGTCTTCCCCATTCGATACCCAGATTTTTTAAAATGCTTTTCTTTGATAGGAAAATTGAAATAAAATCATCCAGATATAGTGAACTGAAAATTTCAGAATCAGGTTTAAATCCTTTCTTTGTCCCTTCCAGATATTTGAATTTTCTGCTATTTAAGTTCTTCAAAAACTTATTGAATTCTTGAACTATTAATTCATTGGTCAGTTTCTTCTCATCCAGGATTTTCTCAAATCCTTTCCATTTTAGTTTCAGCTCGGTCAGATACATTTTGTTAACCGGATTTTCTTCTTCCGGAATTAATCTATCCAATAGATCGGCATAAAACATAATTCCTCCTAAATTTCGGAAATTATTTTCTGATTTACCCTCTTCGTTTATAATGCGAAAAAATACTTTTACTCATTTATTGTCAAACAACTTTTAGATTTGATAATTTATTTGACAAATCTTTTGTTGAATTGAATTTTCTTTGTGAGGTAGGAAATGAAACTGATAAAAAATGCTGTAATTTCGAATGATAAGGAACTTGTTGATATTCTATATGAAGATAAAATAATTCAAATCGGAAAAAATATTTCTCAATTCGAATTTGAAGAAATTATCGATCTGGAAGGAAAGATCCTGATTCCAGGCTGCATCGATGCTCATGTTCATTTCAACGATCCCGGCTACAACGAGCATGAAGATTTTATAACCGGCACAACTGCTGCAGCTTTTGGCGGTATCACCACGATCATCGATATGCCTTGCACTTCCATTCCACCGGTTACGAATACTGAAAATCTTGAATCAAAACTATCTGTAATCAGGAATAAAGCCGTCATAGATTTTGCGCTCTGGGGTGGTATTCGCAGGAATGATTTTCCAATTGAAATAGAAAAAATTCATCAATTATGGAAAGCGGGAATTGTCGGATTTAAAATTTACACAATTTCCGGAATGGACACTTTTGCAGCACTTTCTTATGAAGATATAAAACAAATTTTTGAGAGATTCCCTGAAATGCTTTTTGCCTTCCATGCCGAGGATGCAGAAATTATCAAGAAAGCTGCCGATAAACTTTCTGAACTTGAAAAGATGAAGCCGGAAAATTATTTAAAATCACGACCTGCAGAAGCAGAAGTAAAAGCAGTTGGAAATATTTTGGAACTTGCCGAAAAAAATCATCTCCATTTCGTTCATATCAGTACCAAAAAAGCTGCTGAATCTATCTTGAAAGCAAAATCCAAATTGGATGTAAGCTGGGAAACATGTCCGCATTATCTGCAATTTACTGCTGCTGATTTTCCTCAGCTGAAAGGCAGATTAAAAACTGCTCCACCAGTTAAATGCGAAGATGATAAAAAATTTCTAAGAGCTGCCTTAAAAACAGGAAAAGTGGATTTTATTACAACAGATCACGCCGGATGTGATTGGAAAACAGAAAAAGATTTGGAAGATTTTTCCAAAGTTTATAATGGAATTCCAGGAACACAATTAATGATTCCATATTTATTATCGGAATTTTATGTGAAGGAAAAAGTGCCACTATCCACTTTGATAAAGTTAACCTCGGAAAATGCTGCCAGAAGATACGGTTTATTTCCTCAAAAAGGAAGTTTACAAATTGGTTCTGACGCAGATTTTACGGTGATAGATCAAAATAGATCATTCTTGGTTAATGAAACAAAATTGAAATCGAAAGGAAAATATTCACCGTTTCATGGACAAACTTTTTCCTGTTCAATAGCAAAAACAATTGTCCGTGGAGAAACTGTTTTTGATCGAGAAAAAGGATTAATGGTCGATCCTGGTTTTGGAAATTGGGTAAAAAAAAAAGTAAATTATCTTATCGCGAAATCGGCAAAATTAGTTTGAAGTTCACGCGCCAGAAAGTTAAGATTTTCCTGTGAGAAAGAAGAAAATTTTACATAATCTTCATTCAGGGTTTTGGATGGTACAAACTTCTGAAGCAGATATCGTTTTGCTTTTCCCAGCATTTGCCCCATGATCAAAACATCATCTGTTGTTAGTAAATTTTGCACCAGTGTACTGCGAAATTCATAATCGATATTGGAATTTTCAATAAGTTTAATGCTTCTTTTTATCGATTTTGAATCTACATTTGAACAAGTAACTTCCGCATATTTTGGCAGTGGTGCTTTTATATCCATCGCCAGATAATCCACTAATTTCAACCTGATGATTTTTTCTAAGATATCAGGATTTGTACCGTTGGTGTCAAGCTTAATGCTAAATCCCATAGATCGGCATTCTAACAAGAAGTTTATCAAATCTGAATGCAAGGTCGGTTCACCGCCAGTTATACTCACAGCATCCAGTTTGCCTTTCCTATTTTCCAGGAAGTTAATAATTTCTTCTTCCGGTATTGGGTTGCAAAATTTATCAGCTTCAACAAGTTCGGGATTGTGACAATATGGACACCGGAAATTGCAGCCCTGAGTAAAAACAATTGCGCAGATTTTTCCGGGATAATCAATCAGCGAAAACTTCTGAAAACCACCGATTTTCATTATTCTACCATCTTGAATGTCTTCCTGATATCGAACTCCGCTTTTTTACCATCGTTCCATTGCTGCACCGGTCGCAAATAACCGACAACACGAGAATATACTTCACAAGCCGTATTGCAATGCGGACATTTGTAATGTTCACCATCGATGTAGCCATGAGTTTTGCAAACGCTGAAAGTTGGTGAAAATGTGAAATAAGGCAATTTGTAATTACTACAGATTTTATTCACCAGATTTTTTAAACTATCAATGTTTCCAATTCTTTCTCCGGCAAAAAGATGCAATACTGTTCCGCCGGTATATTTTGTTTGAATCTCATCTTGAAGATCCAGAGTTTCAAAAATATCATCGGTATAATTTACCGGGAGTTGAGTTGAATTTGTGTAAAATGGTTCTGCCTGATGACTGTTATAATCTTTTTCGTTGGCAACCACGATATCTGGAAATCTCATTTTATCTATTTTTGCCAGACGATAAGTTGTACCTTCTGCTGGAGTTGCTTCCAGATTATAATTATTTCCGGTTTCTTCCTGATAATCTATCAATTTATCTCGCATGAAATCCATGATCTCAATTGCAAAACCATGACCTTCTTCCATGCCAATATTGGCTCCAATCAAATTCAGGCTGGCTTCATTCATGCCAATAAGCCCAATCGTGGAAAAGTGATTTTTCCAATATTGACCGAACCTGCCTTTGATATCTCTAAGATAATATTTTGTATATGGATAAAGCGAATTATCGGTTAGTTTTTCCAGTACTTTACGCTTGATTTCCAAACTATTTTTGGCTTTTTCCATCAATTCATCAAGCCGCTGCAAAAAATCATATTTATTTTTGGAAAGATAAGCAATCCTGGGAAGATTTATGGTAACAACTCCGATAGAACCTGTAAGTGGATTTGCACCAAACAATCCTCCACCGCGAGCTTCCAATTTTCTTGTATCCAAACGAAGACGACAACACATACTACGTGCATCATCAGGACTCATATCTGAATTCACAAAATTAGAAAAATACGGAATTCCATATTTGGCAGTAGCTTGCCACAGGTAATCCAAAGTAGGATTATCCCAATCAAAATCGGTAGTAATATTATAAGTAGGAATTGGAAATGTAAAAACTCGTCCTTTCGCATCACCTTCACTCATCACTTCCAGGAAAGCTTTGTTGATAACATTCATTTCCTCCTGAAAATCAGAATAAGTTAATTCCAGATGTTCGCCGCCCAGAATTACAGGATGATCAGCATAAGTAGATGGAATAACCAGATCCATTGTAATGTTTGTAAAAGGTGTTTGGAAACCGACCCGAGTGGGAACGTTCACATTAAAAATAAATTCCTGCAAAGCCTGCTTTACTTCTTTGTAGGAAAGTTTATCGAAACGAATAAAAGGAGCCAGCAGAGTATCGAAATTTGAAAATGCCTGCGCACCGGCAGCTTCACCCTGCAGTGTGTAGAAGAAATTTACGATCTGGCCCAAAGCGCTGCGGAAATGTTTAGCAGGACCACTTTCAATTTTGCCGGAAGCTCCTTTAAAACCGATCATCAGAAGATCTTTGAGATCCCAGCCGACACAATAAACCGAGATCAATCCCAAATCGTGAATATGAAGTTCACCATTGATGTGAAGTTCTTTAACTTCTGGTGGATAAATTTTATTCAACCAGTAAATTTTGCTGATTTCCGAAGCAATATAATTATTTAAACCCTGTAGAGAATAAGCCATATTACTATTTTCTTTTACCTGCCAATCCAATCTCTCCAGGTATTTGTCGATCAGAGAAATTTCGGCATTGGAAACGATTTCGCGAATTTTGGCATGTTGATCTCGATAGATAATGTAAGCTTTTGCGGATTTTTTGAAAGGAGAGGAAAGCAGAACTTCTTCTACAATATCCTGAATTTCTTCCACGCAGGGAACTTGCTTCTCAATCATTTGCTGAGCAAGATTGATAACTTGCAGTGAAAGTTTCTTGGCTATCGATTCATCAAATTCGTCCGTAGCTTCACCAGCTTTCAGGATGGCATGAGTGATTTTATCAAACTCAAATTTTACTATCTGATTGTCGCGTTTTTTTATAAACTTAAACATATCCCAACTCTCCAACTCTGTTTTAAATCGACAACTCTTTATTTTTCATAAACTTACAAAAATGAACCCAGAAAACGCATTTTTGGACTCACTATATCTACTTGACTTAAAGATAAGGACTTAATGTTCTTGTCAAGAGCATTATAAATTCATATTTTATTAAACTGCTCGAATCAAGCTTTATAAAGGTGTTTAAGCAGCGAATAAAAAATTATTCTGCTTAACTATACAGTAAAATCCCTAGATTCTTCGTCAAACAAAGCTGGTCTATTTTTTAGCATTTCGACCAACCACAGGAATTACACTTCAAACATCCTTCCGAATGTTCGATTGAACTACCACAATCTGGACAGGTTGCCATAGAACTTGATGAGATTTTTTTTGAAGATTCATCTTTGGCTTTTTTATTTAACTCCTCGATGTTTCTCAAGCTGTCTTGATCCAGTTGCAAAAACTTATCCAACGACTTTGCTACGCTGTCTGCACAGGAAGTTACCATACTGCCATTGCTCCACATGGGAGATGGACAGCGAATTCCTTTTAACTGCCTGGAAATGGAACTCACTTTCACATTAGATCGAAGACAAAGAGAAGTAAGACGGGCAATCGCTTCCAATTGAGCCGAGGCACATCCACCAACTTTTCCCATTTGAGTAAAGATCTCACATGCACCCTTTTCATCGGAATTGATAGTTACGTACATATGTCCGCAACCGGTTTCGATCTTTTGTGTCGTTCCAATGGTGATATCCGGTCTTTCTCTGGGAGCAATACGATGACCGTTAGAAGTTTTTTGTTCTTTTATTTCCTTACCTTTGTTCAAAACCTGATTTTGACGACTACCGTCACGATAAACAGTAACACCTTTGCAGCCAAGTTCATAAGAAAGTTCATAAGCCATCTGAATATCTTCCTTGCTGGCATTTTGGTTGAAATTAATCGTTTTGGAAACTGCATTATCGGTATATTTCTGAAAAGCTGCCTGCATCTGGATATGCCATTTTGGAGTTATATCATGACTTGTAACAAAAATCTTTTTCAGTTCTTCCGGAATTTCATCGATATGAGAGATACTGCCTGTTTCAGAAACTTTTTCCATCAACTCTTTGGAATAAATTCCTGCCTCCTTTACTGCTTTTTCAAAATGTGGATTGATGTATAACAATTTCTCTCCATCCATCACATTTTTTACATAAACCAGCGAAAACTGTGGTTCGATTCCACCGGAAGTATTCAGGATCATACTGATGGTTCCGGTTGGTGCAATTGTGGTTGTGGTTGCATTCCTGATACCATTCTTTTTTATGTCTTTTTTCAGATTTTCCCAATCCATTTTTTCCGATTCTCTCGGCAGATTTCCTTCATCATAGACGCTACTCGTAAAATTGGGGAATGCTCCATCGATCTTTGCCAGTTTCATAGATTTAAGTTTGGAATGATAATCGATGAATTCCATGATTTCGGCTGCCAAATGCAAAGCTTGCTGACTATTGTAAGGAATTTTTAATCGGAAGAGAAGATCTGCCCAACCCATGATGCCAAGACCAATTTTGCGATTGGCTTTTACCATCTCATCAATTTCGGGAAGTGGGAATTTGGAACGATTAATCACATCATCCAAAAACTCAACACTTTCATAAACAACCTGCTTAAGAAGTTCCCAATCAAATTTTTGCTTTTCTACCATTACAGAAAGATTTATCGATCCCAGATTGCAGGCTTCATTTGGTAGAAGCGGTTGTTCACCGCACGGATTTGTAGATTCAATCTTTCCGATATGCGGAGTTGGATTGTATTTATTAATTCTATCAATGAAAACTATTCCCGGTTCACCATTTTGATGCGCCATTTTTATGATGAGCTTGAAAACATCACGCGCAGCAAGTTCTTTGACAATTTTGCCGGTATGAGGAGCAATGAGTTCGTATTTTTCGTCTTCATAAACTGCCTTCATGAACTTGTCTGTAATTCCTACAGAAATATTAAAATTAGTAAGTTTTGTAATATCTTCCTTGCAGGTTATAAATTCCAGGATTTCGGGATGATCCACACTGAGAATTGCCATGTTGGCTCCACGACGAGTACCACCTTGTTTCACAGCATCTGTAGCTGCGTTAAAAACATTCAAAAAAGAGATCGGACCGCTGGAAACACCGTTGGTACTGCGGACCCTGGCATTTGCCTGCCGCAATTTACTGAAACTGAAACCTGTTCCGCCACCGCTTTTATGAATGAGAGCTGCATTTTTTACTGTTTCAAAAATACTATCCATGCTGTCTTCCAAAGGTAAAACAAAACAGGCAGAAAGCTGTTGAAGATCGTTTCCGGCATTCATCAATGTTGGTGAATTTGGCAGGAAGCAACCAGAATCGAGTAATGCATAATATTTTTTTCTTTTATCTTCGTTGCCACCGCTGATATCAGTCGCAACGCGGTTTATCATTTGATCCCAGTTTTCAATTGGTTCATCATTTTTATCATGTTTAAAATAACGTTTTTTGAGCACAGTAAGTGCATTTTCTGTTAAAATCATAATTCTTCCTCTCCCCGATAAACAATAAGTTGTTGAAATTTAAGACTTTACAGACAAAATCATTTAATTTCTCAATTCCAACTCATCATTATTTATTAGTTCAAATTCAAGCAATTAGCTGTGGTGTCAAGACAGAAAAAAAATGAAAAAAACTTAAAATTTCCTAATCCTTATTTGGTGGGAATTAACAATGATTATTTTTTTTCAGAAAATTTATTTGCTGAAATTTTATTCAATCTGGTCTTAATTTTGCCCTAATTTATAAAAGATAATTTAAATCATTTTATCATATTATTTTATACTGATATTTTTAAATTTCGTTAGTTTCTAATGATCTTTATTGGATCGATTTTGACGGTTTTTTTGGCAGGTAAAATAGTAGACACAAAACTAATTATGATCGCAATAAGTGGAACAAGTATGAAATCGATAGTTCGCATTTCGACAGGAAGCCATTGCAGAGGAAAACCAGGAACAGGAATTTGCACGATTTGCCATTTCAACTGAGCCCAAAGCAGACCCAATGCTAAAACTAAAGCAAACAGAACTCCGATAATACCAATCAGAGTTCCAGCAAAAATGAAGATCTTGATAATATCTTTTTCACTGGCTCCCATTGCTTTCAAAACGCCGATCTCCACTTTTTTCTCTGTTACCAGTTTAACGAAATTACCAGTCATATTGAAGGAAGCGATGATTATCATGAGTGCCAGAACCAGATACATGATGATCTTTTCCATCTTCATGGCATTGAACAGATTAGCATCGAAAACGCTCCAATCTTCTACAACATATTCGCTGCCAAGAAGTTTTTGAATTTTAACAGCATAAGAACGCGATCTATTTGCATCGATCGTTTTTACTTCTACAGAATTAACTTCATCGGAAAATCCTAGATAATATTGTGCATTATTCAGCGAAATGTATACGTGTAGCTGATCATATTCCGGCATTCCTGATGAGAAAATTCCCACAACTTTCAATTTCTTGCTTTTGGGTAAAAGTCCAAATGGAGAAGGCTCCGTTCCGACTGGTGAAATAAGTTGAACATATTCTCCAACAGTTGCATTGATGGTAAGCGACAAATCCAGGCCGATAATAATGCCGTCTTCTTCCAGATCTTTTTTTTCGGGAACGCCAACTACAATCTTGTTAATAATCTCTGTTATTTTGTGATGTTTTTCATAATCAATTCCAAAACAAAGTGTAGATGCCAGATTCTGATCTTTCTGAATCATCAATTCTGTTTCACAGACAGGAGCGGAAGCTTTGATAAAAGAAAAAGAAGATATTTTTTCCCCGATTTCCCGATAATCCTTAATTGGTGAATAATCATTTTGATGAATCTTGATCTCTGCCTTTGAGCCGATCACTCTTTTGCGCATATCAGTATCAAATCCGTTCATCACGGAAGACACAACCAGCAGTGCAAACACTCCAATAATAATTCCACAAACTGAAAGCAGGTTTGTTAAACTGAAAAATATTTTATTTCTGCCCTTCAAATAGCGAAGAGCGATAAGATAATGAAACACCTTTTACTCCGATGAATTTTGAGAAATCTTTCGATAAAGCTCTAAAATATTCTTATGAATTTGTTTCCGAGTAAAATTATTCTTCAGCTGATTAAAAGAATTCTGTATCAGTCGAACTCTGAAACCGGAATTTGTTCTTACAAAATTCAAAGAATCGGCCAAAGATCGAAGGTCATCTTTTTTATAAAGGTAACAATTTTTTTTATTATCAAACAGAAATCCACTTCCTTCACTTTGAAAAGAGATAACTGGAACTCGGCTGGCCCAGGCTTTTAAGATCTGTTCGTTTTGCGACCATTTGGTAGCTGGATTGATAAAATAATCTGCAGCTTCATAAGCCTGCTTCAAGAAATTCAGATCGGAGCTTAAATCGGAAATAATGGTTATCATATTATGAAGTTTGGCTTCATCTATCTTCTGCTGCATTTTTTGTAGATAATTCTTTGATTTTATTTTGCCAATGAATAAGAAATGAAAATTTTCTTTTTGCGATCTTAAATGTTCTGCCAGCTCCAGCAACCTAATTTGATTTGCTCCAAGATCAATATCAGATTCAAACAGGACCAATTCCGAAGTTGGAGATATTTTGTATTTTTTCCTGAAATCATGAGAACCTACGATCTGAAATTCTTCAAGATCAATCGCACAGAAAGCTGGAATTATGTTTTTATCAGGATATTTTTCTTTTAAAAGTATAAACTTTTTGTGATCGTAGCAAATTATTCCAGCTGCTTCAGAAAAAATGTCGATATCTTTTGAGAAAGCATCGATAAATTTACCATAATCAATTATTCGTTTTTTTATTTTTTCCAATTTTTCAAAATGCAGTTTATCGGCATCGGTGAACACAGAAACAATATAGGGAATTTTATATTTCTTTGCAATATTGGTAACACTAACTGCAATGCGACCACTTGTATGAATATGATAGATATCTACATCACTGCTTTTTTTCAAAAACTTACTAATTCCTTTGCAATGAGGATTTCCAATTGTTTCGTCCAAGAATTCTCTATCTTGCTTATTTAGATTTAAATACGGATAGTTATGGTGAAATCTTTTAACCGAATAATTTTCATACATTTCTTCGGTTATGCTTGCACCAGCCAGTGTAGAGATCACTGTATTTTGATGCTCCTTTTTCTGTAAAAAATCCATAAGTTCATGAATTTTTTTCTCGGTTTCAGAAGCATTTTCCGGCACAAAACGCCGTGTAATATGATAGCAATTTATCTGATATTTATTCATTTGATAAATCAACCTCGATAATAGTTTCGTTAATGATATCGTATCTGTTCTTTTCAATTCGGGATACCAGCTGATAAATTATCTGCATTCCCATTCCTCTGAATTTATCAGGTTCGGCAATATTTTTGTCTTCTGCTTCCGGCAGTTCCCAATCCATTCCATTATCTATGAATTTCATAGAGATTTTGTCATCAATATCGAAGTAAAATGCAATTATCGTATCTTTCTTTGTTTGTAATCCATGTTCAATAATATTGTTCAAAAACTCATTGATTACAAGTTCGATCTCAGTTGCCATTTTTTCATTTCCCACATATTCCATAATTGCTCGGAAGCATTCATTAGCAATTTCGGTAGTATTCTGAGAAAGAGAATTCACCATAAATAATTTATTGAATTTACCTTTTTTCTTTTTCTTCATTTTCTGGAATGTTAGCATGGTAAAATCATCTGCATTTATATCATATTTCAGATCCATCAATCTCTGTTTGAAAAGATGAGGAAGAATTATTCCTGTATCGATATTTGACTGTTCTTCCAAAAACTGAGTAAAACCAGCAAGTCCCAATTGATGACCATCAGGATTTTCACATTCGAAAATACCATCTGTATACAAAATATAGGATTTATTATTTTTAAATTGGATAACATCTTCATGATCGGAAGTATAGTCAAAATCTTCATCCCAACCCACAGGAATGGAACCGCTATCTCCCATAACTTTTGTTTCACCCGTTTTAAGATCGTATTCGATGATAGAAGGATGACCAGCATTTATGTAGCGGATCTCGTTCTTCTTAAGATCAATTAAACCTAAAGTTATAGTCATATAATCATTATCGAACAGGCGGCGACAAAGAATTTTATTTAGCCGTTTGATGATAAAATGTGGTTTTATATTCTTCTTTTCACTTTCGATAACCATGCTGATTATCGATTTTACAGCTGTCATCATAAGCGCAGCTTTTACACCATGCCCAGAAATATCTCCTACATAATAAACATATTTGCTGTTTGATATTTTGAGGATATCAAAAAGGTCTCCTCCAATAGAACTGGAAGGTTTATAAATCGATGAAAAAACGATATCATTTTCCAGGCGTAACCATTGTGGAACCAGATAAGTTTGCACGGAAGATGCCAGATCTATTTCCTGTTTCAATGAATTATAGAGGTTTTCAATTTCTTCTGCTGCTCTCTTACGTTGCAGAGCATTCACGATTATTTCGACCAGTATTTTGAGAAGTTTTATCGTGTCGTTGTCCCAATGTTTTTCATATTGGATGCTGCAAAGTCCTACAAATCCCAGAAGGTTATGCTCATAAACCATTGGCAGGAAAATGATAGAACGAGCTTTGATAGATGTTAGAAGCTCCTTTTCTTTCTCGGCCTGGGGTGGCATGGTAAAAATTGTAGGAATAAAAACCATATCCTGATTTTGCAATTGATCATGAAGCCAGGGAATTTCATCAACCATCAATTCATTTTTAAAATCTTGAGCAACATCAATTTCTGTGGAATACCAGTTGTTCGATCTTACAAAATTCGTTTTCTTTTCGTCCAATCGATACACAAAGGCACGATCGATATTTATGAAATTGCCGATTTTCATTAAACTTTCATCTACAGCAGCTTCTATTTTGTTTGTAGTCAAATTTATAAAATTTGTAGAAATTTGATTGATTAGTTTTTCGAACTTTACCCTGAATTCCAAAGCCTGCTTCACTTTTCTTTCTTCGGTCACATCCTCTTTTACGGCAATCAAATGAATAATATTGCCTTCATCATCGAACACAGGAGAAATGGAGGCTAATTCCCAATAACGCAAACCGTTTTTCTTCTGATTCAAAAATTCACCGGTCCAGGTTTTACCGGAAAGCACAGTATCCCAGAGTTCTTCATAAAATTCTTGTTCATGATATTCTGTTTTAAGAATTCGCGGATTTTTGCCGATCACTTCTTCCGATTTGTAACCGGTGACTTTCACAAATTTCGGATTTACATATTCTATATTTCCATTCGGATCGGTGATCACCACCGAAGCAGAACTTTGTTCCACAGCATGAAAAAGCATCTTGATCTTATTTTCTGCTTCTGTTTGGGTTCGCAACAACTCGTTGTGCCTTACAGCTTGTTCCACCGTTACCGGCAAGAGCTGCAGATAATGGCGTTCGTTATCTTTGATCAGATAATCATGCGCACCTTCTTTCATTGCTTTTACTGCCACTTCTTCATCACCGCTTCCGGTAACAAAAATGAAAGGAATTTTAGTAGATTTATCAAGTATATCAAAGGCATTTCCATCACCAAGATTAAAATCGGCAATGATGATATCAAAATCATTTTCATTTAAGATTTTCTTAGCATTTTCCACCGAATCTGCTATCATAAAATCATAGGGAAGGTCCTGATTTTTTACAAGACGTTTAAAAGCCATTTGATCTATCACATCATCTTCTACCAGCAATACTTTTATTTTTTTGTCTTCAATATCCACCATTTTATCACCTTTAAAAAATAATTTCTGTTATTCTTTTTTTTGCTTCAATTTTGGAATTGTAAATATCACTTTTAGGCCTTCTCCCGGTTCTGATTCCAACCAGATTTTGCCGTCGTATTTATCGATGATCTTTTTTACAATTGCCAAACCTATTCCGGTTCCGTCGATATCATCTTTGCTTTCCAGAGTCTGGAATATCTGGAATACTTTACTGAAGTATTTTGCATCAATTCCGGGTCCGTTATCTTCCACAGAGAATTGCCATTCCGATCCCTTATCTTCAGATTTTATCTGGATCAGCCCTGTATCTTTATCATTATATTTTATCGAGTTTTCAATAAGATTTTCAAATATCTGTTCTACCCTGGTCCTTTCAAATACAATTTCAGGAAGATTTTCCTGAACTTTAATTTGAATTTTTTGCGGAATTGATAGTTTGTGGGTAACATTTTTAATGAGTTTGTTCATGTTTACTTTGATCTTTTCTGCATCAAAATTCACGACATTCACATACTCAAAAATTGCTTCAATTAGCTGATGCATTCTTTCAGTTCTTCCCACAAGAAGATTCATGTTCTTTTTGCCTTCCTCTGTCAGATTATTCTCTTCATCCATCAGAACCCAATTTGCCAAAGTGTTTATTGCTCTGAGAGGAGATTTCAGATCGTGGGAAGTTATGTTAGCAAAATCCATGAGATCTTTGTTGGTCTTCTTCAATTCTCTCAAGGCTTTCAGCATTTTTTCTTCATCAATTTTTCTTTCGGTTACGTTTCGGATCGAACCGATTATCTTTATCCCATCACTCGAATCATCTTTTAAAACTCTGGCACTAATTGAGCACGGAATAAAATTTCCATCAGGATCAGAGAAAGAAATATCAAAATTATCGATCTCTTTTTGCTGTCTGATCACTTTCAAGAAAACATCTTCACATTCCAGATCGGTACAAATGAACCCAAGTTTCTTGCCAATAATCTGATCTCGATCGAGATGAATCAGGTTTCTGATAGATGGACTTATATCTTTGATCCAACCCTCTTCATCAAGCTCAAAATAAACATCTTTCATATTATCGAAAATACTCTGATATTCATTTTTGGTGTCTTCAGGTTCTTCTACGCCTTTAAATTTTGAAGTAGTTATGTCGTCTATCTGCATGAAGGAAATAACGATCGCAAGAGGATTTTTTTCAGCATCGCGAAGTAATTCCGGTTTTGCTAAAAGATACTTGGAATTTTCTTCATCTCCTTTGGTTCTTAAATAAAAATCTGTACTTCGCCACTGATCCAGATTATCAAAAGATGGTATTGGATTATCATCTGCTTTAAAAAAAATCTTTATATTTTTCTCCAGTAAATTGCTTGTTTTTATACCAAAAAGGTTGGCCATTTCCGGATTGCAGAAAATGATCTTTCCCTGCAAATTGGTAATGGAAACAGGATGTTTGATGGAAATAATTGCTTTCTTAAGAAGATCGAGTCTCGAAGTATTTTTCTGCATTTCTTCAAAAGATATCTGCATTTTCTTATATGTAGAAGATATTTTACGAAGTCGATTCAATTCGCTGGTCTGTTCTTCCAGAGATTTTAGCAATGTTCTAGATTTATAGCGATATTTCTTTTCTTCCTTTTCTTCAACTTGCCTCAATTCATTTCGCAGTTTAAACTGAATCATCATTAAAACAATGATGAAAATAAAGGCAATTATAAGAAGTATCAGAATGACATATGACAGAGTTCCCCAAGATGATTTTGATGATCTTATATTAGGATTTGAATTGGATGTTCTATTGAATTGTCCTGAGGAATTGCCAAGAACGATGGAATCTTTTTTTGTAGAATTTTCCTGGGTTCGAATAAAATTGTCCTGAGAAAATAAGCTAAAGCAAATTATAGTGAGTAATAAAAGAATTAGTGATTTTTTTCTCATAAATCTCCTGTTTTCGAGATTAATAAATTCCTAAATAGGGAACTCACAGATATCCCAATAATTTTCTATCTTTTTTATCATTTCCACAAATTCCTGGTAATTTACCGATTTGATAATATATCCGGCAACCCCAAGTTTATAGGAATCCAACTTATCTTGTTCCGAACGAGATGTAGTGAGTACAACAACAGGAATGCTAAGTAATTTCTCATCTTGTTTTATAGTACGCAAGAATTCAATTCCATTCATACGGGGCATATTCAAATCCAATAGAATAATTGCCGGAAGCTCCATGATTTCACTTTGCAGGTATTCCAAAGCATCTTCCCCATTTTGTTTCACAATAACTTCATTCGAAACTTCGATCTCTTTTAAAGCTCGTTTCACCGTCATAGCATCTACCAGATCGTCTTCAACAACTAAAATTGGTCTGTTACTTTTCATAAATAAACCCCAAAATCTATTCTTCTGTTTTCATTTTTGGAAGTGTAAAATAAAAAGTTGTTCCTTCTCCCAATTTGGAATTCAACCATACTTTTCCGCCATACATTTCTACAATTTTTTTGATAACCGTAAGGCCCACACCCGTGCTGTTATTTTGATCTCTGGGTTGTAACATATGAAAGATCTTGAAGATCTTATCATAATCCTTTTCCGCAATTCCAGGTCCGTTATCCGAAACAGAAAATTTCCAGAATTCTGCATTATCTTCACATCCTATCTTGATCTCACCCTTTGGTTTATCGATATATTTTAGCGCATTGCTGAGCAGATTTTGGAAAATTTGTTTTATTCTGGTTTTTTCCAATTTCACAGTAGGAAGTACATTAACTATCTCGATATTCATGTTCTTCGGTGGAGCCAGAAGATCGATAATATCCGGAACTGTTTTACTAAGATCTAATTCTACATGCTCTTCATGCAACCGTCCAATTCTGGAATATTCCAGAACTCCATTTATCAATCTATCCATGCGTTTCACGCGTGATTTCAGTAAGTTCAACTGTTCTTTTCCATCTTCATCAAATTTATCTTCATAATCACTTACAAGCCAGGTCGCCAATGAATTTATTCCTCGAAGTGGTGCCTTCAAATCGTGAGAAACAATATAGGCAAAATCTTTTAATTCAGTATTTATGCTTTCAATTTTGACCATTGCTTTCTCCAATTCTTTCTCATGTTTATGGGAAAGCATAAACAAGGTTTGAAAATTTCTGGTAGATTTTATACGTAGATAATTTGCCAGGAAAGAAACATAAAATGAAAGCAGAAGAATTACCGAAATATCCTTCCAATATTCAGTGAAATTATTGAGGATAAGTTGATGGACCACAGTTAACAGGATGATAATAATTGAAATAAAATACCATTTAAAAGAAAGATAAAATATGCCACATCCAATAATAAGTAAAATTATGTAAATTATGTAAATGATATCACCTGTAAATTTTATATATTGGATGCTGTTGAAAAGTAAAATACCTAAAATTATCGTGCCTAATAAATGACTATATTTTGGCTTCATTTTTATGCTCATCACCAGGTTCATAACGGCAAAAAGCAGCAAGAATGACATCACAGTCTGCAGCACTGTCATCATGTTTGCGTTGAACATTGTAAGATGAGCAATAGCAAATATCAAGAAAAGAAATGTAACAGCAAAAGAAAGAGCTTTTACACTGGAATAGAAAATTTCATCGATGCGATTTTCGAGTTCTTTTGGTTCTACTTCAATATTGATCTTTTTCTTTGGTTTTACATCGTCTATGCTCATATCCAACCCCTTATGAAAAAATTAATAATCATCAATTAATTTTACGTTTGTAATTTATAAATTATATAGCTTGATTTGTAAATACTTTTTTTATATGAAATTAATTTTTATAAAAAAAAGGGCAGCAATAGCTGCCCATTCAATAATTTATTCTTCTGGTTTCATTTGGGGAAAGAGGATTACTTCCTTGATAGAAGTATTACCCGTGAATAGCATTACCAGACGGTCGATGCCGATTCCCAATCCACCAGTCGGCGGCATTCCATATTCCAATGCTTCCAGGAAATCTTCATCTACCACGTTTGCTTCAACGTCTCCCATTTCTCGCAGTTTGGACTGCGCTTCCAGCCTTTCTCTTTGCTCGATAGGATCATTTAATTCTGTGAAAGCATTTCCATACTCGTTTCCATTTATGAACAATTCGAATCTTTCCGTAAGAAGTGGATTTCCAGGTTTTTCTTTTGCCAGAGGAGAAATCTCTTTCGGAAAATCGGTAACAAATGTCGGTTGAACCAACTTTGGTTCCACGAAATGTTCAAATAAAGCTTCGATCAATTTTCCTGCTCCGGCAGTTGGTTCGATTTCGATCTCATGTTTTTCGCAAAATGTTTTGATCTTTTTATAATCAAAATCGGAAGCATCAAAACCACTTTCTTCTTTTATCAATTCGATCATTCCGGCTCTTCGCCAGGGCTTTTTTAGATGAATTTCCGTTCCCATAAAATCGATGGTTTCAATTCCAAAAACTTCCTTGGCAATATGAAGGATCATATCTTCCGTGATATCCATCATTCCGTTTATATCGGTATAAGATTGATACAATTCCATCATGGTAAATTCGGGATTGTGAGTTCTGTCCATTCCTTCATTTCGGAAATTTTTACCGATTTCATAAACACGTTCAATTCCGCCCACGATCAATCTTTTCAGATAAAGTTCCAGAGCAATTCGCAAGTACAGATCGATGTCCAAAGTATTATGATGAGAAATGAAAGGTCGGGCATTTGCCCCGCCATAAAGTGGCTGCAAGATTGGGGTTTCCACTTCCACGAAACCTTTAGAATCCAGGAAATCCCGCATCGCTTTTATCATTCGAGAGCGAATAACAAATGTATCTTTCACTTCCGGATTCAAAAGCAGATCGAGATAGCGTTTACGATAACGCAGTTCAATGTCATGAAATTCATCATAACGCTGCAGCTTACCGTCTACAACTTTTTCTTTTACAGTGGGAAGTGGTTTCAAACTTTTTGCCAGCATCGTCACCTGGCTGGCTCGAATGGAATATTCTCCTATTTTGGTTATAAAACACTCACCTTCGATCTGCACGAAATCTCCCAGATCAAATAACTTGTAAACTTCGTAATTTTCTTCGCCAACGTTATCTTTTCTCACGAAGATCTGAATTCTGCCGGAATCATCAGAAATATTGCCAAATCCTACTTTTCCCTGGCGCCGCATCGCATTCAAACGTCCAGTGATTGTAACCTTTTCACCACTTTCCAAAAATTTATCTTTTTGCTCAATCAGTTCACCGATCTTATGAGTTCGTTTACAGCGATTGGGAAACGGATTGATTCCCAAATCCCTCACTTTCTGCAGTTTTTCTCGTCGTACTTTCAGCAACTGATTAATGTTTTCCATTTTTTTTCTCCATTTATCTAATTTGTGATTCTACGGTTAGTTATGCCGCAGTCACGTTTCCTAATTTATGAGAGTGGTTTTTGTGTCAAGTTTGGTATAAGATTTGCCACTAAGACACGAAGCCACAAAGAATCTACAATTGTCTTTCTGAGGAATTCTTGCAAAGGCAATCGACGAAGAATCTTAACAAAACTTTCTAACTCTGAATGTGCTTTTCGTAAGACTTTGTGAAAGAAGCCTTTTCACTAATTCAACTTATTTAATTCTGCTGTTACATAGAACAAGCTTCAAGACTTGTCACATGCCAAAAGGTTATGTGATAAGTCGATTTTTACTTTTTTTTATCGAGATGGTCAAACCAACATAAATTCAAAACGTATCCCCCGAATAATATTTATTTTTCAGTAATCAACAAAAACACAATAATTTCATTTTTTTCAAGCTCATGAATTTTTAATCTGTGAAATCAATTCAATTTCACTGGGTTATTCATGGGAAAAGCAAACAAAGCCTTTTATAGTAACCATTTCAATGGTTTTTTATTTGTGTAAACGGTTGAAACCGTTGTCAGAAATATTTCTCGTATCAAGATTCCCACGAATGAATTCGTGGGCTTTACTGGATAAGGTTTTGGACAGTTAATAAAGCAACAATTTCATTTATTACAATAAATTAGGTTTATACCTTCCAAATTTTTCGGGGGGAAGCGTGAATATAAATTTAATTTTGTTTCTGTGTTAATCGATGCTATTCGGTATTTATTCCTTCTCTTCCTCCGGCATTTCGAATTTCAGTTTTACAACTACCGGACGATGATCGGTGATGTATTTATAGCGCGCATCATCTCCGCCTTCCATGAATTTATCGATGGTAACCACTTTTACAAATTCTTGTGAGCTTTCAAATTCATCATAAAGTTCGTTGGAGATGAGAATGTGATCGATATGACCACGATATTTCCAGTAAGGATAACTCCAGTCGGCACTGTCGTTCTGGGCAATTTCATAATCGACAAATCTGTATTCAGCAGGTTTTTGCAAAAGGCTGGTAAAAACATTGGCAGCGCCTTCATCTATCAATTGATCATTCAAATCACCCAGAACGATCACATTGTCGTCGGGATGGTTTGCCAAAATCCAGGCATCCAGTTTTTCTACAGCAGCCCGACGGCGTGCTTCATTTTCGGCTCCCGTTCTGGCTTTAAAATGATTATTTACAATGATGATCTCCTGGTCGGCAAAAGTACATTCCAATACCAGCGGACTGCGTGGGAATGGCTGCCATTCTCCAAAAAAAATCTCATAAATTCCACTCACTCCGATCAGATCGGTTTTGTAGATAAAAGCCAGTTCCAGCTTCCAGTAATTGCGATTGGCTCGATAGCCGCTCCAGTTATGTTTATCCAGTGCATTAAGTTGATCGATCAAACAAAAGAAAGCTGAATCACTTTCGATCTCCTGGAAACCGATAATATCAGGATCGACAGCATTGATTATGTCAGCTGCATAATCTATTGTAAAATCACTTTTGGGAAAGTTTTGAATATTCCAGGTCATCACTTCCAAAGTTTGCTCTTCACCCACTTCCAGTTTATCATATTCAATTTCGGGAAGTTCTTCGCTCTCTAAAATTGCAAAAAGCAGAAAGCAGAAAGCAAAAATAATTTTTCTCATAATATCTCCAATTTTTTCCAACTTCGGAATGTACGAAGTTCTTCCGAATGTTGAATTTAGTAAATTTTAACTCATAAACATTCGAATGATCTCGAAAAAATTCGAAAACAATTCGAAAAAATTCGAAAACAATTCGAAGATTATTTCATCAATACCATTTTCCTTGTAAAAATCTGGTTTCCAGCTTGCAATCTGGCAAAATAAATGCCCGAAGAAACAGGTTTGTTGTTGTTATCGGTACCGTTCCAGACAACAGAATAACTCGGTGACGTGCCATATCCTTCGACAGGCTCAGGATGACTTTTTCCCTCTCTCTTTGCTAAACTCCCGCTTGGGAACGTAAATGTTTTCACTTTCTGGCCTTTCAGATTAAAAATTTCAATTGTCGCAAAGACAGAGCTTTGCGTTACGCTGAAGCTGATTGTCGTGCTGGGATTGAAAGGATTGGGATAATTTGTAATATGAATTTGAGATTCAGGAATATTATTTTGAGCAGAAACCGGATTCAACATCAAATCCAAAGAATTGAATACATTTAACCTTCCTCCGGAAACAGTCACATTTTCCAGATCGGGAATAATATCAACACCATCCAATAAAAACTGTTTGATTTCCAGACATTTTGTAGGGTCTGCTTCATATTCCAGCAGCCAATCCTGAGGTGCTGCAGAAAACATAAGAGCAACCGCTCCTGCCAAATGCGGTGCCGCCATTGAAGTTCCAGTTTTCCACGTATAATCGTTATTCCAATTTGTAGAGTAAATACTGCTGCCTGGAGCTCCCAGATCAATGCATTCCAAGCCATAAGCCGCACTGTTGTGTTTTGTATCGTCATTCATCGTATTGGTTACTGTTAAAAGATAATCACTTTCGCAAGCTGTTGGCATGTCGCCGCAATTATCAATATTTACGCCAGCATTCATAGTCGCAGCTGAACTGAGAACACCAGCTACACCTAGAGAATCGTAAATTGCGCTCCACAGTGGGTACTGGTTGGGATTGCCGTAATCTATTCCAAAAGAAGCATTCGTAGAAATTACAAAAGCTCCCAAAGCTCCTGCTGTTTCGTTCCATAACTTTCTCATTTCCAATACATATCCATAACCTTCCACCACAACCGATTCTACACTGGAATCAGCCGCTATCGGCATGATTTTGCCATTCCAGCAAACTCCGGTTACACCTAAATTGTTGTTTCCGATCGCTGCGGCAATTCCTGCCACGTGAGTTCCGTGGCTGTCTGTAGGAATAATACCGCAATGTGTATAACCATTCCAACCGTCGTAATCATCTACATAACCATTACAGTCATCATCAATATTATTATTGGGAATTTCATTGATATTTTTGAAATAGTTTATATCATCATGGTTCAGATCGGCACCACCATCCACAATGGCAATTACTAAAGTATCTCCAAAAGCTGTTACTCCACCGTTTGTAATATTCCAGGCTTCAGGTGCGTCGATATCACTATCTTCAATGCCGTTCATCTGCCCGGTATTGTGCATGTTCCATTGCAGATCAAAACTTTCATCATCAGGAAATTCACGTTGTTCGATGTAATGATTGAATTGTGAAATCATAACATATTTACTTTCATTCAAAGAAATTTTCACATCTTCATCTTTCCATCGATCGGGAACAAAAGAGCACAACCAGATATTCATTCTTCTGGTTAGAAGTCGTTCAAATTTCAGATCAATCTCACTGAATTCATTCTCCAATTTTCGTATCTGCTCCTGGCTGGGAAAGGAAGGATTCAGCTGCACCATTATTTCTCCGGATTTATAGAGAGTTTCAGATGCAAAAAGTGTACTAAATATAAAAATCATTAAAATAATAATTGATTTTCTCATTTTTCCTCCGTGGTTATAGATCATTCATTCATTATTCTTCCAGGTCAAGATTCAATCCTACCGGACGATGATCTGAAACATAATTATCGTATTCACCCCAGTTTCCATCCAGATACTCGTCTAATAAAATTGTCTCGACACTCGAATCTGAAAAAGCAAATTCATCGAACAATTCATTTGTAATCATAATGTGATCGAGATGGCTGGGCCAGCCGGGATAAGACCAGTAATTATTGGGTCCCCAAGCAATATCCATATCTACAAAAAGATATTCACTGGAATTATCGATCAAATTCTGAAAAACATTATTTGCTGAATTATCATCCAATTCATCATTCAAATCTCCGATCACAAAAACGTTTGCGTCTGGCAGATTTTCAGAGATAAAATCATCCAGAAGATTGCTGGCATCATATCTGCGGGTTTCTTCATCCCAGGGATCATTCAAATTCATAATCCCATCTCCCGAAGCTTTGAAATGATTGTTGATAATGAAGTATTCTTCTGTGTCATAAATACAATTCATTACCAGTGGATTTCTGGGAAATGGTCTATTGTCATTTTCAAAAATCTCGTAAATATCAATAACTTGAACTAAATCGGATTTATAGATAAACGCCAGATTTATATCATACGATGCTGAATAGGCTCGATGTCCTTCCCAATTGTGATTTACATCTATGGAATTTAATTGATCGACTAAAGTATAAAAAAAATCTTGATTTTCAATTTCCTGCAATCCGAAAATTTCTGCATTCATTCCCAAAATAGCATAAGTTACGTAATCTACCGTTGTCTGGTTCTGTTTTGGAAAATGCTCGATATTCCAGGTAACCACATCGAAAGTTTCGTCAGTGCCGAATTCCAGACCGCCAAAATAGAACTGATGCAGGATTTCAATTTCATTGCTCCAGTCCGATATTTCATCATCGAAAACCGCAGCTACTCGGTAGATGTAATATTCATTTTCTTCCACATCGTCATCCAGATATTCGCTTTGATTGATTTCGGTGGTATCGATGATTACAAATTCTGATCTGCCTGTCTGACGTGAAATCAAAAAACCGATCTCCTGATTGCTGTTGTCATCCCAATTCAGATGAATTTCATCATTCAAAGTATTTACCGCTTTCAGATTGGTTGGTTTATCTCTTTTGCCTGAAGGTTCGGTAGATATACCGCAGGAAATGAGTAAAATCATCACAAATAACAAAATTATATTTTTCACTTTTTCTTCTCCAATTTTTCTATTAATAAAACAGCATGCAAAAGATGTTCCGCAATAAAATCCGGCTTGTATTTCCAGTTCTTTCTATTCTCCAGGAATTCCTTCTCTCCATAGCCCGTTCGTACTAAAATCGTCGTTAAACCGGCTTTTTTACCAAATTCAATATCGGCATATTTATCGCCAATCATATAAGACTCTTTTATTGAGAAATTGTATTTTTCACAGGCTTTTTTGAACATTCCCAAACCCGGTTTTCTATCTTCATGATCGATGGTGAAAGGTGCAATTTTACCATCTTTGTGATATGGAGAATGGAAGATCTCAGTGATCTCTGCATTATGTTTTTGTAGTTCTTTCAGCATTTTTTGATGGATTTTATTCATCTCATTTTCAGTATAAAATCCTCTCGCAATCCCAGATTGATTTGTAATCACAAAAACCAGAAAATCCATCTCATTCAATTTTCTGATAGCTTCGGCTGTGAATTCGTAAAGTTCAAAATCTTCCGGTTTATTTATATATCCATTTTCGTCGGAATTTATTGTACCATCACGATCTAAAAAAACTGCTTTTTTCATTTAACTAATAAAACTCCTTTTTCTCCCCCTGTTAAGGGGAAACTATTTCTCAAAGACGGAGCTTTGAGTTACTTTGTACCGAAAACATCTTGTTTGCGATCCTCAAAGACGAAGCTTTGAGTTACTTTGTACCGAAAACATCTTGTTTGCGATTCTCAAAGACGGAGCTTTGAGTTGCTTTTGTTCACGTTCAGGAGTGAACGTGTTACAATACTTTTTCTGCACGTTACACTACTTTTTATGATCCGATGTTCTGAATTTAAGAGCATCAGGTAATTTTATGTTAAAAAGCTGGAATCTGTAATTCCAGTAATCACCTTGTTGTGTATAGCGGAAAAAAACTTTCCAGCAATGCAATTCTCTGGTAATCGTAAAACTGTGAGAAACCAATTCATCTTTTTGCAGATCGATATAATTGTCATAGGCAATGATCCAATTCTTTGATATTTTAGCACTTAGTGCCATGCGAAGATTACTGGAATAATCGTTAGCCTCGTGTGACGCTTTGTTTGTGTCATAATTATGAGTAAAAGTGAGTGACCAATTTTTCTTGCTTTTCTGCAGCTCATCCATTTCTTTTATTGTATTTATAACGTTATCTTCTTCTGTACTCAAGGTGTCGGAAGCAAAAAAATCGCTGGTTTCAAATTTATTTTCTGCGATCGGGAAATAATCGATATAATTAGCATCACCGGAAAGAGTTAATTTTGTAGTTGTTCCAAAGCTCCAGTTCTTTACGCCATAATTCCAATCTTTATGGTTCCAGTTTTTAAATTTGAGATCATAAGTTCCCTGCGAAACAGATCCATCAGGATCAAAACTCAAGCTCAGGAATTTCCATTTGAAATTATTGAAATTGAAATTAATCGAGTGAGAAATATCTGAGTATCCATTTCCTTCTTTTTCAAAATCGTAGGAAATACTCGATTTTATCTTAAAAAAATCGTTGATCTTTCTTTCATCAATTTTTTCTGTTCCAAGCAGTTTCAGTGACCATTTATTATCCAAAGACAAAGTGATACTACGGGATTTTTCACCATTTTTAACGTTGATACCACTGAAGCTGTAATATTTATCGTTTTCCGTAAAATCGGGTTGGTAATAAAAAGTAGCGCTGGGAGTGATAACATGACGAACTGCTCTTACATAAATATCTCCAAAATCTCGTATTCCATAAAGGTTGAATGAGGCAGTTGTATTTGCGCTGTAATCTGAAGCTCTCACAAATTCATTATCATTTTTATCTCTGTCAAACCAGACTTCGTTTCCCGAAATGGATGGTGTGATGTTCAGCCAGCCTTTAAATTTGTAACTGAAACTGATACCTCCGGAATGTTTGGCTCCGGCATGATGTTCGTTTATATCAGTTCCTTCATCATCTTTTTTGTTACTCCAGATGATCTCATCGAAAGAAGAATTTCTATCGGATGTAAAACCGGATTGAACGGCTTTGAATCTGTATGAATAGGAAAAACCTTTCCACCAGGAATCTTCTGGAATTTCTTCATCTTCTGCCAGGAAAATCTCGTAAAAAGGTTTGGATGGAAGGGAATATGAAATGGAAGGCAGCACAATATCTTTTCTTTCACCGTTCCAGGTTAATGTATCACCATCAATCACATAAGTTTTATCTTCTCCCAGAAGGTCGTGTGTATAATTTGCACTCACGTTCAGATAACTTCCCAGGAACGGTTTTTTGAAAGACATTGATGATTTGATCTCTTCCGCCAGACGTTCGTTCACATCTTCGCTGCCCTGCCAAACTTTGGAACTGCTTACAAAATTCAAATTGGCATCAAAAGTTGTATGATTACCAAATTCATGATGATGACGACTGTGAACATTCCACTCATAAGTTGCCTGATCGGGTCCATTTATTCGTTTCTGCAAGATTGCTGAGAAATTGCCATTAAAAATATAGCGTTTTATATATTCAGAAGTCAAGCCAAACTGCCATCCGGTTTTCTCGTAATAATCCAAAGCCAGAGTTGCATCGGCATAATCTTTGTAAGCATAATAATAAGCGATATTTTCCAAGTATTTACCTTCAGTTTCGCTCCAACCGGGAGATGGAACCAGAATTCCTGATTGCCTACCGCGTTTTATGGTAAAGGTTCCAAAAGGTAGAGCCATTACAGGAAAATGATTAACATAAAAAATGATAGGTTTGCCCACAACTTTGTCATTCTGATACAATCGCAGTTTTTTGCTTCCAATATAAAAATGCGGATGAAGCGCATCACAAGTGGTAAAAATGCCATTATCTACATCGAATGTTTTCTTATCTATTTTGCGAATCTCATCTCCGTAATAAAAACCTTTATCGAATTTGCTGGCACCTTGCTTTAGAAGTCCCCATTGCGTATCCAGATCATAGTACACATTTTCTCCCAGAATAAGCTGACTGCCATCTTCCATAAAAGATTCACCTTTGGCAAAAGCCTGCTCTTTTTTCATATCGATCGAGATCGTATCCGATTGAATATCGGAGGTGTGGTATTTAACGTTTGCCTCTCCAGCCAACAATATCAATTCATCATCCACAGAATAAAACACGCTGTCGGCAGCATAGAAAACAGAATCGACTTCCATCGAATCTTTTTTTACAAGTGAATCGGAAATTGCTGATAAAGAATCAGGTTTCTGATCGATAAGTGATTCAGCACTTTCCTGAGTGTAAACAACCACACTCCAGAATAAGCTGATGATAACCAGCAATAGCGTTATTCTTCTTCTCAATATCGACCTTTTCATTATGCGCATTTTTTTGGTTCTCTCTTTTGTGTCAAGAAAAGGTCTTCGGCTGCAATAGCTGTAGATATCCGATTTATTTGACAACTCAAACGACAAAATATTCCTCGTTCCAAGATATTGGAGGAAAGATGGAATTGAATGTGCTGATATTTGGAATTATTGTTTTTCTGATTTCCGGGATGCTGCAGGGGCTTTCCGGATTCGGTTTTTCAATTTTAGCCGTTCCTCTGATAACTTTGATAATTCCTCCCAGAACTGCTGTTCCTATTCTGATGCTTTATTCTATTATCATCAATCTGGTCGTTTTATATTCCACGCGTAAATCTGTTGATCTGAAAAAGATCTGGATTCTGCTGGCTGCCGGAATTGTTGGATTGCCATTTGGAGCTCATTTACTGGTTATATTGGATAGCAGTATTCTAAAGATCTTTATTGGTGGAGTTATCATCGTGTTTGGATTGCTGCTTTTGATGGGTTATCGAAAAACACTGAAGCATGAGAAAATCACGATGATTCCGATAGGCATATTCAGTGGACTTTTGAGTGGAAGTATTTCTATCAGCGGGCCACCGATTATTATATTCCTGGCAAATCAAGATCTTGGAAAACATTCATTTCGAGGAAATCTTGCGATCTATTTTTTTCTATTGAATATTTTCACAATTCCAGTATTCTGGTTAAATGGACTTTTTACAGAAGATGTAATGCATTATTCTTTACGATTTTTACCCGGGCTTCTGGTTGGTGTAATTCTGGGAAACTTGTTTTCTCATAAAGTTCAGGAACAGCATTTCAGAAAATTTACTTTAGTTTTGCTTCTGATAATGGGAGTGCTGGCAGTAATTTCGGGTTTAAGATAATTTTTCGACCACGGATAAACGCAGATAAACACCGATAACTCTTTAATTCTGTCATTCTACCTGCCAAGCCGAAGTTCTGAATGTATAGGAACGAAGTCTGCTCTTTTAAAGCGACAATGTCGCTTTGCATCAAAAAATTGATGCAGTCCAAAGTTTTGCATCAAACAAACTCCAAAAAATTTATTGCCAAAAATCACTATATTTTCATATCTAAACACATGAAAATCTTAATATCTTTTATCGGGAATCATGATCCTTTTGCAGATGATAAAGAAGAACTCGGACCAATTCTTTCTATATTAAAAAAACATAAATTCGATAAACTTTTTCTATTATTTAATAATGAGAAATACTGGGATTCACTAAATCGAACACAGCAATTCTGTAATCAGAACTATCCACAAATGAAAGTAGAGTATCGTCTAGCAGAAACTTTGAGTCCAATTGATTACAATTTTGTTTATCCTGCTATGTATCAGGTGATTCAGAAATTGAAAAAAGATAATCCAAAAGCGAAATTTACCATTTCGGTTACTTCTGGTACACCGACCATGCATGCTTGCTGGCTTTTTTTAGTTCAAGGTGGAGTTATTAACGCAAAACTTATTCAAGTTTCTCGTGAGGCTGGAATTCAGGAGATAACATTTAAACTAGATGATTTCCCAAAAATAGAAGAAACTCCCGAGATCAAAGCAAAACTTACTCAACTTGCTAGAGAAAACGAGCAACTTAAGAATTCATTAGATCTCGAGACAGCTCTTAAAAAAGGTTTTTATATACCTGAAGAAGGTTTAGACCTAATAAATGAAATATTACCAGCATATTACAAAGGAGCTTTAAAGCTTGCTGGTGGAAATGCAGCGAAGGCAGCAAAACTTTTGGGTCTGAAACCACATACTTTCAGAAAGAGGTTAAGAAAATTAGAAATAAAGTAATTTGGAGTAAGGTAATTATTTCCTTTTAGAGTCGGAACGACTATGCTCTTTCAAGCGACTGCGACGCTTTGCATCAAACACTCTACAAGTCTTTCAGACTTCTGAGTGATATTGATTCACTCCAAAAGTTAAACGTAACAAAAGTTACGCATGTATTTAAAATCGATAAACCATGAAAATAGTGTTAATTTCTTTTATGATAACACTTTAAGTTTTGACCATTGTTTTTCAACTGGACAGAATGTGATTTTTAATTATGGTAGGTTAAGTAAATTGAAATCTATGGAGGTCATATGGACATCAGAAAATTTTTAGAGCAATTTGATGATTCGGAACTGAAAAATATTGGCGTATTAAATACAAAAAGAAATCTATTAAATTCTAAAAGTGTTGAAAGTTTAATACAATTAATGAAACAAAGTAATATAGATAAACTAGAAGGACCAGAAGATTGGTTTTTAGATATAAATTATAATTTTTGTAATCCCAAATCAAATCTAAAACAAACTGGAAATTTAAAACAAAGTCAAACAAGACTTGGAGTTGTTTTTGATTTCCAAAATAACATTTTGAATCCTCATTATAGATCTTTTGATAAAAACCAAAACAATGAAAATTCCAGTCAAAATTCTCCCCAAGAAATTTACAAACAAAAAATCATATTAGATACTACTGTTTTTGCTAATGAAGATATTTCAAAACCTGAAAATAGAATCAATTTATCACTTTTCAGTTTATTCCTAATTGATGATTTCAGATCCTGGTTTTTAGAACAGTTTGATCTTCCACAAGATTCTGTTATTTTCCCTTCGACTAATTTAAAAGGTGGAATCAGACCTGATTTTGCAGTAAATAACAAAGAAGATAAACCAATAGCTTATATAGAAGTTGAGATCGGAAGAGAAGATATTGGTCAATTACAAAATTTTAGAAGTATGCTAAATGTCCCGGTCTTTTCAGTTTGTGGAAAAAAAGAACATGAAGGACATCTGAGTCTTTTAGAAATTTATGATAAATTAAACGAAGTAAAAGAAAAAATTAAATCCAAACAATTCAATAAGAATTTTGCTGTTTATGAAACCTTGATTTATGAAAACGTTCTTTCATATGGACGTGAGAGATATAAATCAACTACAATATCAGATGAAATGAGAAATTCTTTTCTTATTCAAAATCTGATGGATCATTTGGAGATTCACGAAGATGTGGGAAGAACTATGAGACCTGGTGAATTTCTGCTTGAAACAAAGAAAGAATTCGGATTCTCTCTTAGAATTTATTCACGAGAATCAAAAATTAGGAATAGCTTATCCATTATGGCACGATCCGGTGGTAGACCAAGAATCATATTCCCTTCTAAAGAAAAATTAGAGAAATATTTACCTTCGTATAAACAGCCTGCAATTAACGAATTATGTAATTTTCTAAAAAGGTTTGGTTATCATATTGATACATTACCGGAAAGATCACAAGCAAGAATCGATATAAACCTCGTTGAGGGAAATATTGATAAATTTATTGCGATTTTGGAAAAATTGGGTGAAATATGAAAATAGATAGAAACGATCCAATTAACAAAATAATATTTCCTGATAAGAAATCAACAACTGGTTGTATGACATTAATTGTTTGTATTTTATTATGTTTTGAGAGGTTGCATGGATAGAAAAAAACAAATTCTAAATGCTATAATCAACAAGAATTGCAATGAGTTAGTATTTCAAGAAAGTTATGAAGACATTTTAGTAGAAATAACTGATGATTTACTTAAAAATAATGATTTTGTTCCTTGCAGTGTATTAAACAGAAGTTTATTTTTATATACATCAGGTTCTGATTTTATACCTTTGGACGAAGAACAAGCCAAAAGAAACAGAATCATTAAACCAATCAAAACAAAGGTTGAAGCAAGGATTTCAGAAAAATTAATATCCCTTATCAAAACAAATGAAGTTGATTTATTCAATGATTTTTTTCGGGTATTATACAAAAATGAGGAAGACTATAAAGATTTATTATTCACCTATGACGATAATATTTTTATAGAACTAATTTCTTACATCATTTCAAATGATGATCTTGAATTATTGTTTGATATTTTTAAATATTTAAACGACAATTTTAATGTTGATTATAATGAACCAATTGAAAAGATATTCATATACTTCATGGAAAACCGTGATAATAGATTCTATCCTCAGTTTAAAAAAGAATTAGTGATTTGGTTCAATGAATTTGTTTTTGACGGAACCCCATTAGACATATTCTATGAGCGAAATTTCTTGGATCTTATTGTTAAATATGATGTTGAGTTAACTGCTGATATTTTAGAGCAATCTCTTCATATTACTAATGATCAAACTGAGGATATGAATATAATTGATATGTTATTAGAATATTCGAATTTTTTTGACACTTCAATTGAAAATACCAAAAGAAAAAATATATATGAAGCTCTTAATAAATTTGCTTCCAAATATCCGAGTAGCGAATCAATGTCTTTATTATTATTTTTTTCAATTATTCAAAATGTAAATGAACCAATTAAAATCTTTAAAAAAATAAAAACTAAAAATCTTAAAAATGAAGTAATCAATTTAATTTGTAAGAAATATCTGAATCCCAGATTAATTAGATTAGATTTAAAGAATAGAAAAAAAATTGTGGATTTTCTATTAGATCAAAATTTAGATTTCGATTTTGAACTAAAAATACTAGAAGCATTTATATCTAACCAAACCACGTTAACTTTACAAAAGGATATATTCAATTTATCAGATTATATTAGAAAATTATATCATGCTATGATAGAAGGAATAAACAGAAACAGTGTTGAAAAATCTATAAAAAATGACCTAAAATCGCTTTTGCTTATTATAATTAGATTGTACGATAATAATTTTGATATTGAAAATCATAAATTATTTACAAAAATATGTAATTATTTATTTAATTTTACCCCACAAAGATACTATTCTATGTATAATTATTTTGATTCTATCGATTTATCATATAGTGAATTTGCAAAAACGGGTATAACATCTGGTCCTAGTTTTCATGATCTCAAGTATGAAAAATATGATACATCAATAAAAAAAGATTATTTTACTTTTAAAATATTTCATAAAATATTCTTCAAATTGAATAAAATATCAGATAACAATAACGAACTTAAAAAATATGTTGATTTGATACATAAATTGTATAGTTCATTATTTGTCTATACTAGAAATGTGATTTTTATTAATTCAGCTGTCGAAAAAAAAGATGAAATTACTAAAGCACGGGTTGAAGAACGCAATCGTATTTTGGCAAATCTATCTCATACGGTCAAAAACATGATCGGTACGATTATAGATCCTTTGGAAAATATGAAAAGCCAAAATAAACTTCAACCAGTTGCAATAGATAATGCAATAAGAGGAGCCAATCTGGTTCGCGGTTTAGTAAATGCAATGAACCTTAGTTTCAAAGGTTCAATAGAAGACTTCCAATACGACATAAAAAATGCAGAATACAATAATTCTACTTCTCTAAAACAAATGTTTATAGAGTCCCTTAAATATTCCATTAGCTCGATGTTCGACGGTAAATATTTTGAAAAATTTATGAGAAATTATTTTCCCAACAAAGCTGAATTTCTGGTAGCAAAAACCAAATGGAACGATGTTTCTCAAACAACAGAAATTCAAAAAATAATGGATTTTATGAACACATATATGCTGAAAGCAGAAATTGATCTGGATTCGGCACAGGATTTTGTAATAGGTAATGATAAGGGATCTTCTCTTAAATTCCTAATTATGATCCAGGAAATGGTTTTCAATGCTGTTAAATATTCTTCCTTCGTTCCCCAGGATGAACGTTTTATCAAAATTGAGTTTTCGGCTGATAATGAATATGTTTCCATTCAAGTAAGCAATAAATTCCAACCTAAAACTAAAGTGAAATCTAGTGGTCTTGGACATGAGATAATTAACAATTTTTCTAAATTGCTGCAAACAAAACCTGATATTAGAACTGAAAATGAAATATATTCGGTAGAAGTGAAGTTCCAAAATTTGTGGGAGGTATAAGTTGAAAATACTTTATGTGGAAGATGAACTGACAAAGAATGTTCCCAAAATTATCAGGTTATTCGAGAAATATCTTGGACCTAAAAGAGTAAAGCAGTTAGAAAAACTAGAAAATGATGAGAGTGGTTACGGTGCTGAACCTCAGGAAATTAAGAGAATAGTTGAATCGTGTGGAGTTGTAGATATTGAATATTGCTTTACTGATAGTTTAAAGAAAATAGTAGAATTCCAAAATGAATATACAATTTTCATAATTGATAGAAACTTATCTGAAGTAGAGTATGAGTTGGAAGATATACAAAAAATCGGAACAAGCTACAAAAATGAGTTTTATGATAAATTCTTTGAACGTGAGGGAGATTATTTTCTTGAACTACTTATCTCAGCTAAATTTGATGTAATTAATAATTTTTACTTTCTTACAGCTAATTCCCGCGATGATCTGCGAAATGCAGATAGATTAAAAGAGCATTTTGATTTTGGATTATTTAAAGCAAGTAACATCATTGATAAATCTGATAATCTGGAAATGCATAAACTAAAGATGCGAATTGAAAATGATGAAAAACTTCAGGTTTTGAAAGATAATATTAGATATGTGCGTATATTGGAAAAAATCGATTCTGACGTTTCGGAAAACTTCCTTGACCTTTTAACTCATAAAGATGATTCAAATCAAAATACCATAAGAAAAAATCTTACTACAATAAGAAATATCCTTTCCGATAATATTCTTCCGGAAATTGCCAGGTTGAAAAATGCTCCTGATTTTTGCTGGAATCCCAAGAATAAGAATCAGATTGTTATGAGAGGAGTTATAAGTTGGATATGTAATTTCGATAAAGATACGAGAATAAATAATTTTCAATTTAATTCTAATGCTATTATAAAGAATTTTCTATATGATATTCAGGAGATAGCAAGTGATTATGGTGATCATAAAAATTACAAAAAAAAAGAAAAAACACTTGCTACTAGTGATACCGTAAATTCACTAATATATGCTTTAAAAGATATTATCGTGTGGTATGATAAGATTCTGGAGTAAAAGAATTATTTCCTTTTAGAGTCGGAACGACTCTGTTCTTTTCAAGCGACTGCGTCGCTTTGCATCAAAGGATTGATGCAGTCCAAGGGTGTTTTGGAGTACAGCGATCATTCGCTATTTTTTGGAGTAAAGGAATTATTTCCTTTTAGAGTCGGAACGACTCTGCTTTTTGGAAGCGACAATGTCGCTTTGCATCAAAAAATTGATGCAGTCCAAAATTCTCTCCAAAATTATTCGTATTTCAATGTTTCTACCGGATTCAGGTTAGCTGCTTTTATGGTTTGCGTACTTATCGTGAAAAGTGCAATAAGTAATATGATAACGCCTGACAAGATAAAAATCCATACACTCATAACAGTTCGATAAGCAAAATTCTGCAGCCATTTATCCATGGCATACCAGGCAATTGGAATTGCGATAAGATTCGCAACTAAAACCCATTTCACGAAATCTGTCGTCAGCAGTTTTACAACACCGGTAGTTGTGGAGCCCAGAACTTTTCTTATACCGATCTCACGATTTCTCTGTTCACTCAAAAAAGAAGCCAGCCCGAATATTCCCAGACAGGCAACGAAAATTATCAAGATCGAAAAGAAGAAAAACAGCTTTCCCATTTTTTCTTCAGCATTATATAATTGATTATACTCTTCATCCACAAAGCTGTAATCAAACTCTTCATTCGGAAAAAGCTTCTGATATTCGGTTTTCACTTTTCCAATTAGTTCAGGAAGATCAGTATTATCGGAATATTTAATAATTACATTCTGAAAATATGTGTTTTCCATAAATAGTGCTACCGGACTGATCTCTTCTCTTAGAGAGCGATAATGAAAATCTTTCAGAACTCCGATAACTTCGGGTCTGGGAAGTTCTTCATTCACGTTCATTGTTTGAGATCCTCCACCGATCGGCAGATCAAATTCTGCTCCAATCGGATTTTGCAAACCAAACTCTTTTACAGCAGCTTCATTGATGATCACAGCCATATTTTTATCGGAAGCAATATCAGGATCAAAATTTCTGCCTTCCACCAATTCCAGATCGAAGAGCGGAATATAATCATAATCGCAAGTTAGCGCATTTATCATCATTCCTTCCGGTGGTGTTTCATCATCTCCATCATCTGTTACAGCGTTCATCACCAAAGCTCCACCCGAGCCCGGAGGAGCAAAACAGCTTGTTGCCATTTCCACTCCAGGAATTTTCAGTACTTCTTCTTTTAATATTTCTGTATTTTGTCCAGAATCTGGGGTGGGAATGATCAATTTATTTTCTTTGTCAAATCCCAGATCAACGTTCTTCACATAACTTATCTGTTTAAAAACCGTTATTGTAATAATTATCAAGGAGATCGCAATTGTAAATTGAGTGATCACCATGATCTTACGAAATAAAGTTTTTGCTTTTCCGCTTCTGGCTTGGATTGCAGAGATCGGCTTGAAACGTGAAAGGAAAAATGCGGGATACAAACCAGCCAGAATTCCCACAATGACAGCCAAAACCAAAATGACCAAAATAGTTAAAGGATTTTTCAGATAATTCACGCTCAATTCCCGTCCGATAAAATTATTTAACTCCGGGTACAGGAACGAAAAAATGATCAATCCCAAAACTACCGAAATCAGAGTTATTAAAATTGATTCACTCAAAAATTGACGGATCAATTGAGATTTATTGGATCCGAAAACTTTTCGCATTCCCACTTCCTTGGAGCGATGGGCAGAACGAGCAGTAGAAAGATTCATGAAATTAAGGCAGGCAATCAGCATTATGAGAAACGCAATTGCCGAAAACAGGTACACCTGATCGATATCTCCACTGGGACTGAACTCATTATTGATATGAGAATAAAAATAAATTTCTTTGAAAGGCTGCACCATCAGAATTATCATAGAAGCCATTGCTGAATTTGTTTTTTTCAATACCAGGTCGGGAAGTTTAGCTTCAAATTCTTCCGGAATAAGATTTTCATCTGCCAGAATATATACATGATCTGTTCCGAACTGTCCCCATTGTTCACTATACATCCCCATTGCTTTCAAACTGGAATAAGAAGCCAGAACATCAAAATCCATTTGAGTATTGGTTGCCGGTTTTTCCATAATTCCTGTAATAGTGAATATGTTGCCATTTTCGTCGGAAAGTGTTTTGCCCACAATAAATTCATTTCCAAAATATTTTTCAGCTGTTTGTTGTGATATTACTATCGAAAATGGTTCGGTCAATACATCCTGCTTATCACCAGAAATAAGTTCAAAACTGAAAATATCGAAAAAAGAAGATTCTGTAAACACAACATCCATCTCACCCAATTCTCTGTTATCATATTCAAATTGGTAATCCGGCTGCATCTGCCGAATTCGTACTGCATCAATTACTTCGGGAAATTCTTCTTCCAGAGCTGGAGCCAGGGGCGGCATTACAGAAGCAAAGGGGATTTTGTTGTCGCCGTGAGACAAATTTACAGCTATCCGGTAGATATTATCACCATTCTTGTGCATTTTTTCGAAGCTGATTTCATTATTCACAAATAATAAAATTAGTAAACAACTCGCCAATCCAATAGCAAAACCAATGATGTTTATGGCTGAATAAGTTTTGTTTTTCCAAATATTGCGAAAGGCAATTTTAAAATAATTTTTAATCATAATTTTTCCTTTTTACGACATCAATATTATTTACAATCAAAAACGGAATAATTGATAATTGTTACAATAATTTTATTTTTCTTGTGTAAAATACTTGCCTGAAATAATGATTTTATCTTATTTGTTTTATGAAAAATTAGTTCAAAATTCTGGGAGGAATTGATGAAGATTTTTAAATTTATTTTGTTATTAAGTTTAGTACTTTTTATAGTTTCCTGCGGTCCCGATTATAAGCCCAAAGAAGTAAGGAAGGAAAATGTGCCCACGCTCGATAAGCAACTTAACAATCTCACGTCACAGATCATTGCCAGTTTCAATCAGTCAAATGTCAGTAAAATTGCTGTTATCGAATTCGCTGACTTGGAAGGGAATGTAACACAACTTGGCAGATTCATTGCCGAAGAATTGATAACTCGGATTTTTACAACCGGCAGATTTGATGTAGTAGAAAGAAACCTTCTGCAAAAAGTTCTGGAAGAACAGAAACTTGGAATGACAGGCTACATCGATCAGGAAACCGCAATAAGTTTAGGTCAGATTTTAGGTGTCGATGCAATCATCAGCGGATCTATCAGCGATCTGGGTAAGAACGTAAAAATTAATGCCAGATTAATTTCTACCGAATCCGGTTCTGTTTTTGCTGTTGCTTCTGTAAATGTTCAGAAAGATGATACCATCAAACTCTTATTAGGAGAAAGTATTCAACAAACTTTTGAAACTAACGATAATAGTATATCTGAACCTCAACTTTCCGGCATAAAACCTCCAGTTGTAGAACATGGTATTCAATTTGTTTTGAAAGAATGCTTTTATACAAACGGAATTGTATCTGTAATCTTGGATGTTACAAACTTGGATATGGATAAGAACATATCTCTACTAGATAGAAAAGATCAATATTATATCAGGATCATCGATGATCAAGGCAGAGAATTTAAAAGCCGAGAACAATTTTTGGGAACTCACTCAAAAGGTTGGAATGGAATTCGCGATGTGATGCTGGTGCAAGATGTTGCAACGCAATATACAGTTAAATTTTCTGGTGTGAAAACTAAACCCGAAATGGTAAAAAGACTGGACCTGCTCTTGGAAATTCCTGATATTCAGAATTATTTCTCGATTACTTTCAGGGATATTCCAGTTCAATAAATTCATTATTGATTTTTTTATAAAGCTCCTGCTAACTTTCAGGAGCTTTTTTTAGTATAGAAAGCATCATAAATATTGTTAACAGCTTTTAATTTGACAGAAAAACTCACATTCAAAATTTGTATTTAAAAAATAATAAATTAAGGAGTTAAAAGATGCCTTTTATTTCCAATACAGACAAGGAACGCAAGGAAATGCTGGCAACCATCGGAGTGGAAAAATTCGATGATCTGCTGGTGAATATTCCCCGCAAATTCCTGCAAGACAAAGAGTGCTGTCTGGAACCTGCCTACTCCGAAATGGAGATTACTTCGAAGATAGCAAAACTAGCAGCAAAAAATGTTTCTACCTTTCAGGCTAATTCATTTCTGGGTGGTGGAGTTTACGATCATTTCATTCCTGCTGCTGTCGATCATGTTATTTTAAAACCTGAATTTCATAGCGCTTACACACCTTATCAGGCTGAAGTAAGCCAGGGAACATTGCAATATATTTATGAATATCAAACCATGATATGCGATCTTACCGGAATGGAAATTTCCAACGCCGGTATGTACGACGGAGCTTCTGCAGCTGCGGAAGCGATACTTATGGCAGCTCGTAAAACAAGACTTTTCAAAGCTGTTATTGCTGGAACGATCCATCCCTGGTACAAAGAAGTTATTAAAACTTATACCGAAGGTATCGGTGTGGAATTAATTTTTATTTCAACTAAAAATGGACTTGTCGATCTTGAAGAATTAAAGAAAGCTGTTGATGATAAAACAGGTTGTGTACTTCTGCAAACTCCGAATTTCTTCGGAAATATCGAAAATGCTTTTGCGGTGGAAGAGATAACTCATTCTGCTAAGAAAGCACTTTTCATCACAGCAGTAGATCCAATTTCATTGGCTGTAATGAATGCTCCTGCAGAATACAGAGCAGACATCGTGGTTGGAGAAGGACAGGCTTTGGGAAATGCTCAGAATTATGGTGGTCCATTATTTGGATTTCTGGCAACTAATTTGAAACTGAGCCGTGTTATGCCAGGCAGAATTGTTGGTGCTACCCTGGATGCTGATGGCAAACGAAGTTATGCTCTTACTTTGCAAGCCCGTGAACAGCATATCCGTCGAGCAAAAGCAACTTCCAATATCTGTTCCAATCAAGCTCTGTGCAATCTGGCAGCTACAGCTTACATGACTTTGATGGGAAAAGAAGGATTGAAAGAAGTGGCAATTCAAAGTACTACTAAAGCTCATTATTTAGCTGAAGCAATTGCTGAAATTGATGGTTTTGAAATGGCTTTTGATGCACCATTTTTCAAAGAATTTGCTGTAAAAACACCGCTTCCGGCTGCTGAAATTATTTCCAAATTAAAATCTAAAAATATTTTCCCAGGAATCGATCTTGAAACTTTCGGACATGAAAACTTACTGTTAATAGCAGTTACTGAAAAGAAGAGGAAATGCGATTTAGATGAACTTGTGAAATCTCTGCAGGAGGTGAATGATGGCTAAAACGATTTTTGAACGAACCAGCCCCGGACGTAAAGGTTACACACTTCCAGCTAATGATGTAAATATAAAACCTGAGAGCTGTATTCCTGAAAAATATCAGAGAAAAAGCGAAGTAAAATTACCTGAAGTTAGCGAACTTGATGTGATGCGTCACTTCTTGGAACTGGCCCACATGAATCACTGCATCGAAAAAGGATTCTATCCGCTGGGTTCCTGTACCATGAAATACAATCCCAAAATAAATGAAACTTTAGCTCGAAATACAGGCTTGAATAATCTGCATCCTTTGCAGGATGAAGATACAGTTCAGGGTGCATTGGAAATTCTTTTTGATCTGCAGGAAATGCTGGCAGAAATTTCTGGTTTCAACCAAGTTACTTTGCAGCCGGTTGCTGGAGCTCATGGTGAATTTACCGGACTTAAAGTGATGAAAGCCTATCATGAATCTAAAGGAAATTCTCATAAGAATAAGATCATCCTGCCGGATTCAGCTCACGGAACAAATCCCGCCAGTGTAACTTTGACAGGTTATGAAGTTGTAGAAATAAAATCCAATGCAGATGGCATGGTTGATATTGAAGATCTAATAGCACACGTGGACGAAAACACAGCCGGATTTATGCTGACCAATCCCAACACTCTGGGACTTTTCGAAAAACAGGTAGAGGAAATCGCTGAGATCATTCATGCTGTAGATGGTCTGATTTACATGGATGGCGCTAATTTCAACGCTATTTTAGGAATTGTAAAACCAGGTCAGATCGGTTTTGATATCATGCATTACAATCTGCACAAAACTTTCGCAACTCCTCATGGTGGAGGCGGTCCTGGTTCTGGTCCTATTGGTGTTCGTGAAGATTTAGCTAAATTTCTTCCAGCTCCGCTAATCGGGAGAATAGATGATAAATATTTTCTGGATTTTGGTCATGAAGAATCTACCTTTGGTAAAGTTCATTCCTTCTTTGGTAACTTTCTGGTGAACGTGCGAGCTTATATCTACATCAAAATGGTAGGAAATAAAGGATTGCGTGATATTGCTGAAAATGCGGTCATCAATGCGAACTATCTTATGAAAAACCTGGAAAATTTTTACAATATACCACACAAAGATATTTACTGTATGCATGAATTTGTAGCCAGCGGAGAATGGCAGAAACAGAAATATGGAATCAAAACTTTAGATATTGCCAAACGCATTCTGGATAAAGGTTTCCATGCACCAACCATCTACTTTCCGCTTATCGTGCACGAAGCTATGATGATCGAACCGACCGAAACCGAAAGCAAGGAAACCCTGGATGAATTTGTTGCTGCCATGATCGAGATCGCCAAAGAGTGCGAGGAAAATCCTGAACTGCTGACAAATGCACCGCAGAATACACCAGTAAAACGCGTGGATGATACGCTGGCAGTGCGGCAATTAAATGTGAAATTTGAGTGGTAAGGTTTAGCAACGAACCTGTCTTCGCAAAAGCTTCGCCAAGGCAGGCAAAACTAACAAAAACGAACTTTTGAATAAATTGTGCCGGACGGTTTGCAAGCCGTCCGCTTTTTTTCTCTCTACTATCTTCCTATAGCTTCTCCCATGAATTCCATGGGCTGAAAAAATGAGAATATTATTTCCCTTGATTGATTACTAAAAAAGATCCTTTTTCGCAGGATGCGTGTAGTTTTTTTTTGATTTGACAGTAAATGGTATTTTTTAAGAATCAAGAAACGTTGAATCATTATCAAAGAGGGGGGAAAAGATGCAAAAAATTAAAATCATTTTTATCTTGATTGTTCCTATTGTTTTTTTTCTGATTTTAGCAGGTTGTTGTGAAGATTGTACCGCACCGGATAACGTCACTCCAGATCTGCTGGGTTGGGCAGTGGGAGGTGAAATTGGAGGCGACGGGATCATTCTTCACACAGAAGATGGCGGTATCACCTGGGAACAGCAACAGGATTCACTGCTTTTTGACGGAGTGCATTTTTCGGATATCTGCATCATAGATCAAAATACATTAATCGCTGTTGGTGGTCTGAAATCTGATGGAACTTACAGTGTACTAAAGTCGGAAGATGCCGGAGAAACCTGGGAATTATCGGGTGATCATTCTCTGGAAAATGTTTCGTACGAATGCATCTTTGCTCTTGATGAAAACAACATCTGGATCGTAGGTGAGCAGGGTTGTCTGTATTACTCCAGCGATATTGCAGAAACGTGGACGAAAATCGAAGTTCCAACAGATTATCAACAGGATCTTCTGCTGCGTATTGCTGCTGTTAGCACCGATGAATTGTGGATCGGTACGGATAAACATATTGACGGTAATCTAAATTATCCGCGCCTGCTGCATACAACCGATGGCGGAGCAAACTGGGAAGTTTTAAATGTATTGGAAGATCTTCAGGTTCAGGGAACAGAAAACGGCCATTTTCTGGGTATCAAGACTTTTGGAAACAGCGTGTGGGCAATTGGCGGCTTTGGAAAATTTGTATTACGTTCTGGTGATAATGGCAACACCTGGGAAGATATTTTTCAATCAAATTCAAATTGTGATGCAAACGATCTTTTCGTGCTGAGTGAAACCGAAGCCTACATGGTTGCTGACTATGGGGGAATCTTCAGTACAAATGATGGTGGAATGCATTGGACAGAATACCATGCTAACACAAATACCTGGGTTGTGGGATTGGCTGTAATAGACAAGACCAACCTGTGGATTACCGGCAGCCCAGGAGGATGGGGAGAAACTTCGATCATTATGCACTCTTCGGATGGCGGTTTTTCCTGGCAGGATCAAACACCTCAACTCCTGCTGGATAATTCTGACAGAAGTATGTATAAGATCAGATTTATGAAGGATGAATGAAAGTCTACAAATTCAATTGGGCGATTTTTACATCGCCCTTTTTATTTACATATTACAATGTTGTTAAAAAAAATTGTGATATTTCCTTCACAAACCAAATACAAATTGATTCTTCATAATTGCCTGTTCAAACTCATAAACCAGTGAATCCATTAATTCCTTAACAGAAATAATTTTTTCAACACGCCAGGCATTGGCTCCGGCAAAGCTGAAACCGTTTTTCAATTCACCGATCTTGGCTTTCATCAAAGCATTGGCTATGCAATAAAGTGATGTTTTGAAATCACAGGTTTTCAGGCATTTCCAGGGACAGCGAAAAGGTTTTTTTATTCCTGCTTTCACGTCATTCAAAAAGTCATTTAAAATGGCTCTTCCCGGCAAGCCGACAGGGCTTTGAATAATGACAATATCTTCCTTTTTGCATTTGATGTATTGATTTTTAAATTCGATATCAGCATCACATTCTTCGGTAGCTACAAATCGCGTTCCCAGTTGTACTCCGCTGGCACCAAGATGCAAAAATTTGAAAATATCATTTCCATCATAAATTCCTCCACCTGCAATTACGGGAATAGTTTTTCGATATTTGCTTTCATAAACTTTAAGTTCATCACAAACAGCTGGTGTAATTTTTTCCAATGAAAAGTCTGGATCATCTAATTGCTCCGGTTTGAAACCAAGATGTCCACCAGCCAGCGGTCCTTCCACAACTACTGCATCTGGTACAAAACCAAAATGTTTATCCCAGCTTTTAAAGATAAGTTTTGCAGCTCTTGCAGATGAAACGATCGGCGCAACTTTGGTCTCAGAATTTCTTAGTGTATCTAATGAAATTCCTTGTGGTAATTTTATGGGTAATCCTGCTCCCAGAAAGAGAATATCTATCTTCTCTTCTAATGCAACTCTTACCATGTCATCAAAATCCGATATTGCCACCATGATATTCAATCCAATGATTCCATCTGATAGTTTTCTGGCTTTACGAATTTCCTGCCGTAAGGCTATCTGGTTATCTTCCTGATATGTTTTTCGGGTAGAATGGTTAAGTAAACCCAACCCTACAGATGAAATTACACCTATTCCACCGGCATTAGCTACTGCTGAAGCTAAACCCGCCATTGATATTCCAACTCCCATTCCACCTTGGATTATGGGAAGTTTTGCAACTAAATTTCCTATTTTTAATTCTGGTATTCTAATCATATTTCCTCCTAAAATATTCGACTATTTTTGTTTTTTAGTCGAATATTAATTAAAAAAAATTCAGTTTCTCACTTCAATTCCTTTAAAAATTATTTCCATCATCTGTTTGCTGTCCCGCTCCAGATCTTGCGACTTTTGCACAAAAAGTGGATACTCTAAACCTTTGATGGCTATTGCGATCATTCTAACTACGACATCCACTTTGCAAGGTGTGAAAGCACTCTGAGAAATTCCTTCATTTATCAGATTACTTAATACATTTGATTCGAAGTTATAGAAATCTTCTCTTACCTGTTCTATAAAAAAATAATGGTCCAGGTATTCATTTGTAAGAGTTTTGTAATAATTGCTAAGCTCTTTTAAATGGAGCATTCGTGTGCGTACATACTGCATGATTTTATCTTGCGGAGAATATGCTTTACTGATAGCGTCTTGCAATTTTATTCTGAAAAGTTCCGAGTCAATTCTCACAATTTCCGCAAAGATATCTTCTTTATTTTTGAAGTAATAATACATGGTCGATTTTGCCATTCTCGCTTTAGCAGCAATTTCGTTCATAGTGGTTTTTTTGAAACCGTAAGTGACAATAAGTTCTTTTGCTGCTTGTACTATCCTATCCTTTTTTTCATCCATAAATTCTCCATTTCACAACTATCGACCAAAAAAGTATTTTGTTCGAATATGTCAAATAAAAATATTTATTTTTCACGACCATGAATTTTTAACCTGTGAAATCAATTCAATTTCACTGGGTCATTAAGGGGAAAATTTTTCAATCCCCTTTATAATAACCATTTTAATGGTTTCAATTTACCAAAACGGTTGAAACCGTTGCCTTCTATGTTTCCCACATCTCGGTTCCCACGAATAAATTCATGGGCTTTATTGGAGTTGAATATCGGTAAAATTATGGTGGTATTTTCTTTTATTTCAATTGATTAGGCTTACTTTACTTGAAGATTTTTCGGGGATAGTTGATAATATTTTTTTAATTGAAAATTATTATCGTGAACTTTGTGACCTTTAAACTACACGACTGAATCCCGTCAATCCTGCGATCCTGTCCAATAAAAAAACGCCCTGGAAAACCAGGGCGCTTGTGTTTTGAGACCCAAGAATGGAAAACTAAATTTCCGGTCTCAGGTTTATCTTTGCTTATTTCAGCATTATCATTTTGCGAGTACTGGTATATCTGCCACCAGCTCTCATTTTATAGAAATAAACTCCACTTGATACATTTTTCTTATTGGAATCTTTGCCATCCCAACGCGCTGTATAGAATCCAGGTTCCATTTCTTCATTCACCAGAGTAGTTACTTTTGCACCTTTAATATTGTAAATATCGATAGTAACTTTACCGGCATCCTTTATAGCGAATTTGATGTCTGTAGTTGGATTGAATGGATTTGGATAATTGCCGGTAAGTTCTGTTTTGGTTGGAATAAGATTAGGATCGTTTCCAACCATAATTCCGGTTCCTTCCAAAGCGATCTCCAGAGTCGGCTGATTTATCGCATTGCTGTTGATTACCAGATCTCCACTGTAAACCATTCCTTCCGTAGGAATAAATTCAACTTCAAATGTCTGGCTGTCTCCAGCATCAATTGTAAAGTTGTCAACTGCCAGACTAAATCCGGCTGGAGCTGTCATAGTTCCTGTCAGTTCTTCAGTTCCGGGGTTGGAAAGTGTAAACTCTTCGATCACACTTTCACCAACTTCCACTTCACCAAAATCAATTGAAGAGATATTGGCGTTGACAGCAGGGCCGCTGGCTCCGCCACCACCTAAAATCACATCATCAACATACCAGTTGTTAATATCCCATGAGTCACCATCAAATACAAATGCTAGTTGAAAAGTAGTAGAACCTACATCAGAAGTTGTAATTTCAGTTTGCACAATTTCCGGTCCAATATCACCGTTTGGATTAATAACCCAGGCATCGTTCCAGGTATTTCCATCCGATGTGGTTTGAATTTTGAGGGCATAACCACCACCGAAATCATCCACCATATGTTTAAATTCCAGATCAAGACTTTGATTTCCTGTAGTATTGATAACTGGGCAAACCAGTCTTTGAGTTGCCAAAGTAGATGGAGACCAGTAGAATTCGGCTTCTGGAGCTGTTCCGCCGGCGTTATTTCCTGTACCTGCTATCCAGTTGGTTCCACCTTCTGTATACCAGTCGGTTGGTAGGAATGTATCGAAATATTCTTCGATAAGATATCCACCGATCTGAGCTCCAAATTGTCCATAACCGGTAATTCCATTATCTCCAGATATATTTAAACTAAAAGTGGCAACGTAAGCTTGTGGTGTATTAGCAGCAGAAGTTACATTGAAAGAAGCAACCTCTGTGTCTCCAGTAAGAACGTCACCTACTGTACTGTTGGAACTGTTTATTGTAATATATTGATCGTTACTTACCAATTCTCCCAACACGTTGAAAGCATCAGCTGAACCGTTGTTTAAAACATCAACCAGAATATCTACAGTTTCGCCAGCATCCCAGAAATAATCACCATTTCCAGCTGCTGTGTCATCTATTGTGAATGGCCCCATTTCCAAAATTGGAGCATGAGCCATAAGAGTAAAATTACTTATCCAGGTTTCTGTTCCATCTGTTGCTTCCATTTCGAAAGCGATAGCATGCATATCAGGAACTGCCGGATCGATTTCGATGGTAAATGCACCCATTTCGGTAACAGTTCCTCCAGAAGCAATATCACCAAAATCTTGGCTATCGTCTGTAATTGTAACATATTGATCTGAACTGGAAAGTGTAGCAGAAACACCTGTTGCAGGATCGGTTCCCACATTGATCAAAGTCACATCCAAATCTGCTGTTTCAGCATAATCCAGCATGCCGTTATCATTAGCCGCCGAATCATCGATCACACAACTATCAAACATCACATAAGCTCCACCAGGAGGAATCACGGAAATATCATCATAAATTGTATCACCGTTGAAAGCTGTTACTGTAAGCTTTGCATCACCGGCTGCCAGATTATGAGAAAGTGTAACAGATCCAGTAGCATCTGTAATGCCAGTAGCAACTTCACCATCCTGATAAAGTGTAACCATCGCACCTTCGATTGGATTTCCATTGGCGCTGACGATTGTGGTAAAATCAACTCCCATCAGAACTGCATTATTTGAAAGTGTTAGAGCAGCTGGTGAATCTGTTCTTACTTGTAATGTTGCATCACCAAAAACTGTCCATTTTGCCATTTCTTCGGCACCCTGATATCCGTCTTCCATTGCCATTAAAATCGTACCATTGAAACACATTGAACCATAAGTTGTTTTTTGTACATCTGTGGTTGTTCCATTTTGGCCTGGATGTAAAGAATAATCATAACCTCCAATAAGCAGGTCATTCATATAATCCTGACCCATCATAGGAGGATTCCAGGATTGATTTTGGGTAGAGGCTAACATACCAATAGCTCCACCATTCTCTTTCCTTAACCAGGCTTCGGCGAAACAGGTACCACCATTGAAGTTTCCATTTACACAGGCAACCGAGATAATGAAGGGAAGCATTTCACCATTGGTCAGCATATTCACATGTGAATTACTGAAACCTGAAGAACCCCAGGAAGTTGTAGAACCATGTCCAGTATAATTAATAATACTAACCCCATTATTTACAGCTGTTCCCACGCCGGCAGCGCTGGCAGATGGATCGAACTGAGTTTCATGTGAAGTATAAGTTAGTTGAGAAAGTTTATCATCATAGATCACATTAATGTGTTCATAATCCAATTCATTATCATCGCCAGGACCTTGATTGGAAGCAATTCCCAAAGCTGTTGTATACCAACTTGCTCCGGTTTGAGGAGTTTGTTCATATGTAATCGATTTATTAACTTGAGTAATTACATCTGTTTCGTTACTTGCACTGAATCTTCCAATAACCAGATCAGGATAAACATCCGTTCCAACTACACAACCCAAATTGGGATCTGCCGGATCTCCACCCATCACAGCGCCAGAAATGTCTTCCCAATCTCCAACGATTTGAACATAAAGAATATCATTATTGTTATTGTATGAAGTTTCCACTAATGTTTGCACATTTGTTCCCGTAGCAACCAACTCTTCATAAACGGTATAACCCATTTCTTTTTTCCACTGAATCCAGGGTTGGATAGCATTTTCGTCTCGAGCAGTATAGATAACCAGGATTGAGCCGTATTGATCTAATTCATTAACGAATCTGGAATTGTCATAATTGATAAATAAGGTGCTGTACATGAAATGTGATTCGCGGGTAATTCTGGAGCTGTCTACAGGAAGAGGATTGATAACTGAAGTATTATTTTCCACCAGGGAAACAGTTACAGAAGTATAAACTCTCAGCACGTTTCTAGCTGCATTGTATTGGAAGGGATAAACGTAAACATTTGTACCACGAACTGATCTAATTACAAAAGGCTCTCCAACTTCTGCCACATTTTCCGGATAAAATTCATCTGTAATGGAATTAGGATCGATCAAATATGGGATCAGATCAGGATTTTGATTACGATAGATCGTTCCACGAGAAGGAAGCATTGGATAGTTCAGATCATATTCTTCATATTCAAAATCTGTAACCATCGGTGTTACATTCCTGTTCTCCAATTGCACGGTTGCATTGATATAAGGAAGTTCTGCCCAACCTGCTTTTTTGGTTGTAACGCCTCCACCAAATTCAATTTTGGAATACATTTCTCCATTTTTCATGGTTTCGTCCAGTCGAAAATCTCCTAATTCAAAATCCAGTTGATATTCCGAAAAGGAAGGACGACTGAAACTTACATCAAATCCATTGTTGGCAAACAGCATCAAGCTGCCAAGAATGAGTAATAAAACTAATAAATTCTTTTTCATTTTTCACCTACCTATTTTAATTTGTTTATTTCAATAACAACATTTTCTTAACGCTGGTATAGTCGGTTTCTCCCACGAATAACTCGTAGAAATAAACGCCACTTGTAACCTGCTTATTATTATCGTCTTTTCCGTTCCAGGTAAGATTGTAATAACCTGCCTGTTGAACTTCGTTTACGAGTATTTTTACTTTCTGACCTTTGGTATTAAATATCACTAATTTAACATCAGAATTCTGATTCAATCCATAACTGATATTTGTAGTCGGATTGAAAGGATTCGGATGATTTCCATACAATTCAGTTACCAATGGAATAAGGTCATTTGTTCCTGTTGCCACACCGGTTCCACTTACAGGAATTTCAATCAATGCCTGATTCGGGTCATTACTGCTGATCTCGATATTGCCGTCATAAAGCATTCCTTGTGTTGGGGCAAATTCAATTTCTACAGTGATGTCTTCATTTGGAGGAATTGTGAAATTTTCTTCATTTCTGGTGGGAAGTGTTACGGTAAATCCATCTGGAGTTAAAATCGTTCCGGTAAGTTCTGCCGTTCCCAGATTCTGAAGTGTAAAATCTTCGATTACTGTTTCACCAACATTCACATCACCAAAAGCTATTTCTGTGATATTTACATTTATAATAGGAGTAGCTGTTCCGCCGATTCCCGGGAATACGATGTAATCGATCCAGGCACAATCGCTGCCGCTGCTGACTGAATAATCTTTTTCATAAGACCATTTGAATTCTGTATCATCGCCAGCTGTTACTGCATAAGTTACTTCACTCCAGCTTTCTTCACCTGCCCATTCTTCTTTCAAAGTTCCATTTATATAAAATCTCAGATAATCGTAATTATCTTCCGAAGATACTTTCCTGAAGAAACTGATCTCGTCGTCGGCAGGAATATCCAGAACCAATGTAAGTTCGGCATTCTGATTGTGAGAAATAGTTTGCGACTTGGCACTGTAAACACCTTCGTAAGGATTTAAGTTTGTTACTTCCCAGCCATAGGTTCCCATCTGCCAGTCGAACATACTGAAATCGCCTGTTTCGAAATCTTCAAAAACAAGACCGATAGGAAGATTGAGAGTTTCAGATGCATTATACTCACCTGCATTGGCTGCAAATCCTAAAGTTGCAATAGTTCCGGGTTGAGCATCATCAGCTACTTCCACCTCAAAATCTGCCCAAACTTCCTCGCCGATATTTACAGCAGGAATATTAACCGTGTCTACCAGAAGTGTGATAACATCAGGAGATGCATTGGTCAATTCTGCGATCATGTCAGGTGATAAAGCATTACCGGCATTGGTTATTGGAATTGAAACTGTAGCAGTTTCGCCGGGATCTAAAAGACCATTTCCGCCATTATCATCTATCACATAAGGTCCTACATCAAAAGCAGGAGCATTGAAAGTTATATTTATTGTTGAACCCCAGGTAGAAGAACCTGTGATTTCCACATTGAACATTGCAATATGCTGATCTGGAATATCATCAGCTACTTCAATTTCAAAAGCATCCAGAATCTCAACGATCGTACCGGTTGTGATGTCTCCAATATTTGTTGTGGAACCTGTAATGTTTACATAAGTATCGGTTGTGCTGAGTGTAGCAGTTACATTTGTAGCATTATCAGTTCCCACATTCTCAAAACTCATATCAAGACCGATCGTCTCATTGTATTCGGGAATGTTATTGTTATCATCTGTGATTTCAAATGATTCTACAACCACATACGGTCCACCACTTGGAATCACTTCGATCTGAGCGATAACAGGGATTTTATTTTGTCTGGAAATCACAATATCAGCCATGCCAGGATTTGTAAATGCATCAAATCCCAAAGTTGCAACGCCTGTTTCATCTACAAGAACGGTACCATGAATTACGCCATCCAATGAAAGCGAAACATAGGAATAGGGTTCTGCACTCACTTGAATTTCATCCAGACCCAGGAAAATCACATCGGGATAACTGACCATATTTTCGGCAGGAACGCCCAGATAAACCTCCAGAGAAGGATCGCCCATGATGGCATAAATTTCCCAGTAATAATTGATCATGCCACCACCTTCAGTTACAGACAGGTTGCCGCGATAGATCATTCCGGCGGTAGTTGTATACCAATCTTCAAATGGCTCACCATTATCATGGAAAAGTCCGTCATAAACTCCTAATCCGGTAGTAGCATAAGTTGGGTTTGCAGTAACTGTTCCGGCTCCAACACCCCACCAGTAATCTTCATCCCAGTAAGTGCTGTTCGTTCCACCAATGTAACCAATTGCCCCTTTATCTTCAGCACGAAGCCAGGCTTCACCAAAACAGGTTCCAACTTCAAATTTATTGGTAAGACAGCAGTTCCCTACAGCAAGGCAGTATTCTCCGCTGTTCTGTAAACTGTTTATGTTTGCAATTGTAAATGATGGATCGCTCCAACTTGTGGAACTTCCATGAGCAGTATAATTGATATAGCCTACACCATCGCTTACATTTTGTACGATCTGAGAAGAAGAACTTCCAGAAGAAGGATACAGATATGTGTGAGAAGTAATTCCATGAGCAAGATTAAAATAATTTTCTGTGCCATAATTGATCTGCCCATTTCCCCAGGTGCTGCCATGCGATGAATCCATTCCGGCTATCATTACCACTTCGCCCAGATAACTTGGATCGGGCATGTCAAATTTCTCATACATCAACGTTTTATCTATTTGCGGTTGGAGTTGAGCTGTTGTTTGAGCAGAAAATCTTCCATAATACATATCGGGAACTATATCAGGACCATCCAATTTTACATAATTCAAATCTGTTACATGGCTTCCTGTAGAACCACTCCAAGCTGGAATTTGCTGTACATCACCCACGAAAAGTACAAATGACGGTGCCGGATCGTCTGGAGTAGCAGCATCATATAGACCCTGCAGATAATTGTGAATACTTGTTGGTGAGGTACCCACATTCGGTTCATCAGTATATGCTTCGATTACATCAAATCCTTTTTGAATTTTCCATTCGATAAAAGGTTGAAGCTGAGTTTCAAACATTGGATCAGAAACAATAACATATTTCACAGGATATTGCGTAATATTATCTCGGTAATTTATAGAGTTACTATTCAACAACGTGCTGTTAAAGAGATTTTGGAAATAATGGGAATAAGCTTTTTCTCGCAGATAATTTGTAGCTGCAATGTTTGAATTTATAAATTCAACATTCACATCGATATTATTGTAAACCCGGATACTACCTCTAACTGGATTGTATTTAACAGGTTCTACAATAACTGCAAAAATTCTAACTCCCCGCATGCTGCCAATCTCTTCCACAGAAACAAGCGGATCCGAATTATATGAATTTGAATTATAATTTGCAGCTTCATAAATAAATTCAATTTTGCTGGGATCTGCACTTTTGGGAAGAGGTGGTTGTGCTGGTATGATAGAATTATCTATGCCGAATTCAGCTAAGATATACTCAGTTTCCTCAAAATCTGCAGCTGAAATTCTTACTTCTGCACCAATCGGTACAGCTATCAATTTTCGAATAATCGGCAATCTTGGTTCTCCAATTCTGGTTGAATACGTTCCTTCTGGTATTGCGATCTGATCAAAATCACCTTCATCCGAATTTACTGTAAACGAATTGATTCGGGATAATTTATAATTTAAATTCAATCCAAAATCATCACTTCTCAGAACCTCGACTTTCGTGCCGGAAAATCCAAGTTCAATTGTACCTGCAAATATAATTGCAAATGACATTAAAAAACAAATCAATAATAACTTCTTCATTTTTAACTCTCCTTCCTTAATACTTTTTTTTAATTTTGAACGCAAAAATGAAACCAAACGCTAAATTATTTATCATAATATTAAGCATATTTTGAACTGTTAAAAATAATTGACAAAAATGCTTCCTTACTAATTTTAAAGGAAAAATTGGAGGTAACATTGGATAAGAAGCCGTTTCAAAACAACTCAACAAAACCTGCATCTTCTGCATTTATAAAGGGTTTAAGAAGAATTAATTCGCTGGGAAAAAGTGCTTTGATCCACATGAAAATACACTCGTTAAAAAGAAGAATCAAAGATGTAAAAGCCCAGATAGGTGATTATGTTTTCAACCACCAAAGCAAATTCAAAGATGATGAATTCATCTCCGGATTATTCGCAATGATAGAAACTTACAACAACAAGATTTTGAGCCAAAAAACAGCATTAAATTCTATTCACCAAGAACTTAATTCACTAAACGACAAGAAGATAGATGAATAAATGAAAACTGTATACTTTGTTTACACTTTGAAGTCTTGCGTTAATTATTGATAGTGATAAATAAGGTTTAATCGATTGTGGCAATGTTTAGAATTTTAGCGATAGATTATGGAGAAAAAAGGATTGGAATCGCCATCACCGATCCTTTACAAATAATTGCCAGACCTTATAAAGTATTAGCCAATGACGGAATAAATGCTTTGAACACTATCGAAGAGATAATCCAAACAGAAAAAGCTGGGAAAGTGATCTTAGGTTTACCGGTTAATCTGGCAGGAGAAGATACAAAGAAAACCCTGGAAGTGAAAGAGTTTGCTACTAAACTGAAATCTGTAATTTCTGTTCCCCTGGAATTCTGGGATGAAAGATACACTACAGATGAAGCAAAGAAAACAATAAAAAAGATGAATATAAACACCAGAGAAGCACGTCAAATCGTAGATAAGATAGCTGCTTCGGTAATTTTGAAAGATTATCTGGAAAACCACAAGTAATAATGAAATTACACTTCAAGATTCTTCTTCCTATTCTGCTTATCATTATAATATTAGGTAGTTATCTCTATTATCTTTTGTATTCTCCCAAACAGATCAAAGAAACGATCATCGAAATCGAAAAAGGTGAACCTGCTCTTTCCATTGCCGATAAACTTTACGACAAAAATCTTATCCACAGCCGGGAAGCATTTTATTTATATATAAAATTTACAGGTGCTCAAGGTGACCTGAGTTACGGAAAATATTTGTTCAAAGGCAACTTGAACATGATCGATATCATCAAACTAATCCAATCCGGGAAAGTACTGTTGCGTAAAATTACCATCCAGGAAGGCCTGCCAGCCTGGAAAACCTGTAAACTGCTTTCACAAAAAGGATTTGGAGACTATAGAACCTTTATTAAGCTTTATTCAGATTCTACCTTTGCCAAAAAACTGACAGGATTCAATATTCCGAATCTGGAAGGATTCTTATATCCTGAAACCTATTTTTTCCCCGAGGAATCCAGTGAAGCATTTATTTTGGAACATTTGGTAAAAGAATTTTTTAATCAAACTTCCGATCTGGATTTCAAGCCAAATAAATTATTGAATTTTTATGAGACGATCATTTTGGCTTCTATCGTGGAGCGTGAAGCCAGATTAATGCGCGAGAAACCCACCATTGCCAGCGTTTACATAAACAGATTGGAAGATAATTACAAACTACAGGCCGATCCGACTGTAGCTTATGTCTTGGAACTGCAAGGTAAAAACCGCAAAAAAATATATTATAAAGATCTACTGATAGATTCTCCATACAACACGTACAAACATTACGGTTTACCTCCCACGCCGATTTGCAGCCCATCCAGAACTTCTATTGAAGCAGTTCTCAATCCGGCTGAAACAGATTTCTATTTCTTCTTCGCAGACGGTACTGGCGGACATGAATTCACTAAAACCTATAAACAACATATTTTCAGACAAAATCAGATAAAGGCTAATAATGGAAAATAAGGAAAAACATAACATAAACCATGGAAAATAGTCATCTATTATTGCATTTAGCTATCATCATATTCTTCTCCAAAATATTAGGAGCGATCTCTCGCAAATTAAAACAGCCACCGGTTATTGGAATGCTGCTTTTGGGAATTCTGCTGGGACCTACTTTTCTGCATTTCATAGAACCAGATGCAGTGATCAGCTGGATCGCAAAAATCGGTGTACTTTTCCTGCTTTTTGAAGCTGGATTGGAAACTGATTTGAAAAGGATAAAACAGGATTCTAAACAGGCAATTTTGCCTGCTTCCGGTGGAATTTTGCTGCCTTTCATATTGGGCGGAGGTTTTACATATCTGCTTTTCCATAATGTTTCACAAGCTCTCATCGTCGGTGTTATTTTTACTGCTACCAGTGTAAGTGTGAGTGTGATGACGCTGATCGATTTAAAGAAATTGAAAGGTCTGGAAGGAAGATGTATTGTAAATTCTGCAATTATCGATGACATTGTTGGAATTTTGCTGCTGACAATAATTTTTGGTGTAACTTCGCATACAACCTCCGGAGAAGGAACTTTAACTATTTCTGTTGTTAAGATCATCTTTTTCTTTGTGATAGCATTTGCCATGGGAATTTTTGTGCTACAACCGTTTTTTTTGAATTTGAAAAAAATCAATCTTGATAATGTTGTAATTTCGCTGGCGATAGCTGTGGTCATGTTATATTCCTGGATTGCTGAAATAAGCGGATTAGCAGCAATTACAGGAGCTTATTTTGCTGGATTATTTTTGGGACAAACCCAACACAAAAATGCTGTGCAGACAGGAATTACAAATATCGGAAAATCATTTTTTGTAGATGTGTTTTTTGTTAATATCGGTTTGGAATTCAATCTTTTTGATATTGAAGCAGAACCATTCTTTTTGACCGGTTTTGTTCTTTTGGCTATTTTTGGAAAAATAATCGGAAGCGGAGTAGGAGCCAAACTTACAAATTTCGATCTGATCAGATCATTTAGAATTGGATCGGGAATGATCCCACGAGGAGAAGTAGCATTAATAGTTGCGAATATGGCTTTGGAAAAAGGTCTTGTTTCCACCGATATACTTTCCGCAACTATTATGATGGTAATCGTATCAGCTTTGATAACACCTTTTTTGTTGAAAATTGGATTCACCAAAATGGGCAAAAAAAGTTTTGCAGATAATAATTAATTAATTTTTTTTAGGAGACCTTATGTGGAGAAAAAGCATAAATAAAAATCTTATCATTATCAATCCTGATGTAAGTTCCAAAAAAGAACTATTTGAGGAAATGGTCAATCATGTTTATAATCTTGACCTGGTGATGAACAAAAAGAAATTCTTGAATGCGCTTTTGGAACGTGAAAAAATGGCCAATACAGAATTGATACCGGGAATAGCACTTCCTCATGCCAGAACAAATGCTACAAACAAAATGTTTATTAGTATTGTCATCCTAAAAAAAGGTTTGGATTATGGCAATCCTGACATGGGGCCGGTGAGAATAATTTTCTTTTTCGGCTGTGATGAAGATCACAACAAAGAATATCTGCAACTTCTGGCAAAATCTAACCGTATCCTGAAAATGAAAGGTTTCCAGGAAAAACTTCTGCAAAGTAATAAACCTGAAGAAATTATGGAACTCCTCACAGCTTTTGATGATGAAATTGATGAAAGTGAAGAAGGCAGGAACTACCTGCTATTATTCACATTGAACATTCCTGACAAAACTACAGAAGTTATGAACAGCATGGTAGAATTGGGTATTACAAATGCATCGATTGTTGACTCTACTTCAATGGCAAAAACGCTGGCTTATGAAATGCCGATATTTGCTGGCCTCAGCTACATGGCTCAGGGAAAATCAAAACGATCCAGCCTGATTTTTGCACATATCGAAAACAGAAATCTGGCCAAAAAACTGGCGAAACTTCTGAAAGAAAACGGCATCGATCTAACCAAAAAAGGTGTGGGATTTCTTCAAACGATCAAGGTGGAAGATATTATCGGAAACTTCGAAGAAGATATAGATTTATAAAAAAATGAATAATCTGATTCTTATTGAATATTGGAGTTGAATAATGATTCATTCAAACATTTTACTTGACGATGATTTTAAAATATTAGTTTTCTTGTCGCAGGAGTCTGAATGAAAAAGTTATTAATAGTTGTAACATTGATTATCAGCGGAATCCTCTGGTCTGCAGAATACACCGTACAGCTTAGCTGGGACGAGTTTGAAGGCGAATGCAACGGATTTATGAGTGGACACATCGGCAAAGAACATGCTTTTGTAAGTGGTGGCGGCAGCGACGAAAAACTGGATGGAAAATTGATTTCAGTCGGTGAAGGAATGTCGATGGATGCCCAGCAGATTTTCAAGATCAACTCCGATGAAGGCTATTTTACTTTCTGGATCAAAGATAAATTCGCAGATGATGATATGAATAACGATCCTACTTTGATAGCTCGAGCAAAACCTATGATCTCAATTTATGATGGAAACAATCTTATCGATCTGATAAAAGTACCGGAAGGAAGCGGTCTGGCCTGTAAAGTTTTTACTCTGGATGCAGATACCGGGGAAGTTGACCGTGAAATTCGTTTCTTTCCAAAATCCAGAATAATTCTGGGAAGAGTTTTAAATGCGGTAAATGGAGAGCCTCTGGCTGATGCGAAAGTATTAGCAACCGATTATCTGAAAGACAGTAATTATATAACAACCGATGAAACTGGATTTTTTATTTTCCCAGCCGAAATTGGCGAGTATAAGATAAACGTTTACAAAGAAGGTTTTATTGGAAATACTGCCACGATGCGAATGGGAGCAGATGAAACACCACGGGAAATGTTCTTCGCACTCTCTCCAGAAATCAAGGAATTCCGAATTGTGGTAACCTGGGGCAGTCGTCCGCGAGATCTTGATGCTCATCTCAGCGGGCCCAATCCCGATGGTGGAAACTTCCATATCTGGTACAGGAACAAAATTTTGATAGCAGGTAGAGACTTTTTAGATAAAGATGATACCGATAAATATGGTCCGGAAACTATCACAATTTATAAACCAGCTGTTGGTGAATATTATTATTCAGTTTATGATTATTCTAATAGGAAAAAGAAAAGAAGTAAACGACTTTCCCGCAGTAATGCTGTGGTAAACGTTTATGGCGAAAATAAACTGCTGGCAACTTTTGAAGTTCCCGAAAATGAAAAAGGAAATTGCTGGCACGTATTCAAGATCGATGAAACTCATGAGATCATTCCCATAAATACTATTGATTTCGTGAAAGATGAACGTGATATTCAATAGAAAATGAAAAGTTTTTAGCAAAAGTAATTAGGAGGAGAAGCAAATGAAAAGAATTATTGTACTGTTAGTGATCGCTGTATTTGTTTTTGCTGCATGTGGCAAAGGCAACGGCGGTGGACCGAAAAAAGTTTATTATCCCGAATGGTGGCAGCAGCAGAATAATGCCGACTATGTTCAAACATACGGCATGGCTACCAAAGTATCCCAGAATTCATCTTACGATGCAGCTTATGCCAATGCTATGCTGGCTGCTGCTCAGTATGTGGAAACTTATGTAAAAGGTATGGTAAAGAATTACGAAGAAGAAGCCGGCGTTGAAAATCCACAGGTTTTAGCTCTTACCAGTAAAGTGGTAAAAGCTGTTGCCAATGCAAAATTCAATAATGTGATGGTTACCAAACAGGAAACGATCGTTACTGATAATGATCGTTATCAAACCTTTGTTCGCGTAAGTGTTCCCAAAGAAGCTGTTAACAAAAATCTGATGAATCAGATCAAAAATGAAGAAGCTTTATACAACCAGTTCAAAGCATCTCAAGCTTTTGATGAGCTGGAAAGCGAAGTAGAAAAATACTGATTTAGAGCTTCCATAAAACTTAAGCCCGGCAGTTTGTCGGGCTTTTTCTTTATATAAAAAAGTTGAGCTAACTTCTGAAAGCATCTTTGTCGCTTAAAATCGAAGGATCGATTTACTCCAAGAAAACACGCGTCTTTTTGTAAGAACTTTCCTTGGCAAATTACGTAAGATGGATCGTTTGAACGACGTTCAACTTCGTCGTATAACTATTTCAACATCATTATTTTCTTCGCTGTTTCTTTTCTATTTTGTTGTAGTTTAACAATATATTGTCCGCTGGAAACGGATTTTCCCATTTCATCTTTTCCATTCCAATTGCATTCGTAAGTTCCTGGAACGGTTGTGCAATCCAACAGTGTTTTCACTTTTTGCCCTTTTATGTTGTAAATTGCCAGTTCTATTTTTCCAGATTCTACCAGTTCCAGTTTGATGGTTGTGGAGGGATTGAAGGGATTGGGATAATTTGATAAGTTAGTAGTTAGGAGTGAGGAGTTGGGAACTGTTGGTTCTTCGATTCCTGTGCCTTGCCATTCGTAAGCACCTATGTCGATTGTATCTCCGTAAATGCGGGGATTTCCTGCCAAATCATATTGAGGAAGCACAACTCCGTAAGGTAAATCCAATGTTCCTGCATCGATACAGGGAGAATACTCGAAAAGGGCATAAGGCCACTCATGTCCGGATCCAAGCCAGAGGGGATTGTTACTGAGCATTGTTGTATAATCCCAGTTAATATTATTTGTTCCGCCCATTTGTACTATTCCACTTTCTCCACCTTCTATCAGGGAATTTCTTGCATTGAGTGTACAAGGCCCAAATGTTCCATTCAAGCAAATCTCTGAAAATACATCTCCATACAGAATGGAGTTTACAATATTAGCTTCAGATTGATCTGCGAGCTGGATGGCTGACCCCATATGTAAAGTGGAGTTATCTCCAATAGTGCAATTAACAAGATTTAACTTGGTTTGCCAATCTATGAGTATTGCCACTTCATTGGGCAGCCATTCAAATGACTCCTCCGAATTGTTGGTTATCTCAGAGTTGATAACATTAACAACTAATGAATCCATATTAACAGTTGTTCGATATACTCTAAGTGCTCTGTTAAAACTATCCGAGTCGTTATTAATATACCTATAATTCACCACATTAAATACAGGATTATTTTTAGCCGTATATAAATAGATCCCGGGTGTTCCATTTTGTATATCATTTACTTGGATGTTTTCTATATATATATCTGAAAATGAAGCATTTATAGAATTTCCAGTGTAAGAATATTGATCATCATTTAAAAAATGAATATTTTTAAATTTTGCCTCTGTGTTTTGTGTTATATGAATATAACCCTGATTTTTTGGATTAATAAAAGTGAAATTTTCTATTTGATATCTGTACTGAGGATCCATTCCATATAAATGACCACCGTTAAATTCAGTATCCAGAATAGTATTTTCCATTGATTCACCCACCAAATCCACATAACTTTTAAGATGCAGAGGAAATATCTGATTATTTTGAGATACGGAATATGTTCCATCCGCAATATGAATAGTTTTCTGCATTGTGCTGTCAGAATGTATTTTTGCCAAAGCATAAGCTATCGTTTGTAAAGGTTCTTCAGCAGATATTCCACTATTATTATCATCTCCTTCCGGTGAAATGTAAAGGTCATGATCTACTTGTTCCAAAACAGAATGTTGGCAACTGAAAGAAAAAGTACCGGGTTGTGGAACCCCAGCACCACCTGATGATGGATAAATGAAATAGTAACCCTCTGCCGGTTCTGCTACGGTAAAAGTATCAAGTATAATTTCCTGAAATGGAGAGTATTGCCCTACCAGAATATCATTAGCACAACCGGCATAATTCAAGTATAAACTATTCAACATTTCAGTGTCATAAATAACATTCGAGTTGTATCCGCATGAAATGCCACCAACTATAGTTGCAGCACTATTGTATCTTATTGTATTTCCTTCTAAAGTAAGTTCAACATCTACAAATAGGTTTATTCCTCCACCAATTCTTGCTGTATTATTTTGAATTATGTTCTTCTTTAATCTTATTATCGATTCATCACCATGAATTCCACCACCTCTATCGTGAGGATATCCACCCGATCCTATCCCATTTTGAATGATAAAACCACAAATAAATACTTCACCGGATTGTACTGATTCGATAATAAACACGCTACCATTCTGAAAGCCATCCAGAACTGTTTGAGAAATGTATTGTTCATCCCCGGTTGTTAGGTATAAACTGCCGATAGTCAGATGTTTTTCTTCAATGAGCAGATTCTCACAATAAGTACCAGGATAGACGAGAAGCGTGTCTCCATCAGCGCAGAAATCGATCCCTGCCTGGATGGCGGTGAAATTGCCGGTACCGTCTTGTTTGATTTCCCAGATAGTGGAGTGCAGCCACGAATTTACACAAATTAACGCTAACAAAAGAAAAAGTTTATATTTCATTTAACCTCCCAGCTCCCCTTCATAAGGGGAGATGTTTTGCATTTCTTTCAAGAAAACGATGCAGAACAGAGGGGTTTTGTAAGATAAATATTTTTTTTAATTTCATTAAACCCCCTTTAATTCCCCCTTCTAAAGGGGGAATTACAAATAACCTTGCGAAGGTCGATAATCTGTGAAAGTTGCACAACCTTCGCAAGGATGATTACATGTTATTTAAAGTTTAGTCCAATTGACCATAGGAAGGTTGACAGATCAGGCTGGACATTCCTGATCGTCTTAAAGAAAAAAATAAGGAGAGTCCTATGGCTAAGAAAAAACAAGATGACTATTTGGGAATCGGTCGTCTCAAAAGCAAGAGTTCCAAAGACGCAATTATTCAGAA
>JAIPJH010000005.1 GCA_021734245.1 Candidatus Cloacimonadota bacterium
TTCTACAAATTTTGAGTGTCTCGCTTTTTGAAAAAGTGCCTATTTTGCAACTACTTACAAAATCGGATTACAGAAAAACTACACCCTCCGATTCTAAACAATTGGTATTGTTTAACTTATAACAGGACAGTAGTGATTTGCTTTATCTAAATTTTTCAATTCTATTGTCAAAGATTATTCGCAGCTCCGGCTACCCAGCACAAAACAAATGTTTTGCTTCATACTTCCTTCCCAATCAGGAGTTTGGGAACGAGAGAATCTTCCTGATTTTCTCATGTTCTTTTTCTCAAATCTCATTTCTCACCTCTAACCTTGAAAAGGCTGATCAGTATGAATTTCTCCCATTGAAGCCTTTTCAAGGTGTGGCAGGCAGGATGTTGGCGCTACTCATATCTAATACTCTCAACCGGATTAGAAGCTGCGCTGCGAATAACGGTATAACCAATCGTAATCAGGGAAATTCCAAATGCGATGGCTGCTGCCATGATAAAAACAAAGACATTGATTTCCACTTTATAGGGAAAACTTGCCAGCCATTTATTCACAAATAGATAACTTATCGGCCAGGCGATCAGATTCGCGATCAATATCAATTTTAAGAATTCAGCAGAAATATTTTGAATTATATTGGGAATGGATGCTCCCAGAATTTTGCGAACTCCTATCTCTTTGCGACGCTGTTCTGTGGTGTAAAAGGTCAATCCCAAAAGGCCTAAACAGGCGATGAAGATTGCCAGAACCGAGAAAGTTGAAATCACCTTGAACGATCTTTCTTCTGCTTTGTACATGGAATCTATCTTTTCGTCCAGGAAGGAAAAATCGAAGGGATGAACAGGATAGAATTTTTCCCAGACAGATTTGATTTCTTTTATCGTAGCAGGAACATTGTCCGGACTTATCTTGATCGAAATTTCATGGAAAAGGTAGGGCCAATACATGAACAGAAGCGGAGAGACTTCCTCGTGTAATGAATTGAAATGGAAGTCCTTCACAACCCCGATAATCTCCGGAGAAAATCTTTTTACACCATTACTTAAACCAATTGTATAATTATTTCCCAAAGCTTCTTCCGGAGATGAAAATCCCAGTTTTTTTACAGTAGTTTCATTTACCAATGTTTTTGTAGTAAAATCTACTTCACCAAGCTCAGATAACGTTCTACCTGCCAGAAGTTTAATTCCATACAGATCGAGAAAATCATGATCAATCATACGAACAGAAACCATGAATTCTAAATCCTGATGTGCTAAATCAGGAATCAGATTCGTACCAAATCCGCTACCTAAAACTGGCACTCCAAGGCTGGTGGAAGTTTTAACAACTCCCGGTATTGCATTCAGTTCCGCTTTGATAGTTTCTGAGTTGTAAGACATTCGTTCCGGAGTTTTCAGCACGATCACTTCTTCCTGATCGAATCCCATGTCAAAATCTCGCATGAATCCGATCTGCTGATTGATGATAATAGTAAAAATTATCAGGATAAGAGAAATGGAATATTGCAGCAAAACCAGGAACTTTCGCAGGAAAGCAGAACCGCTTCTGCTGCTGTGCATAGTACCTTTCATCACGTGGACAGGTTGATAATGCGTAAGAACAAAAGCAGGATACAATCCTGATAAAACGCCGACTAACAATGCAGCCAGGAAAATAGTTAACATAATACCGGAGCTACTGAAAAATTGATAAGTAAGTTCTGTTCCAATTAGTTTATTAAAGGCAGGTTCAAAGAGTTCTACTATTACCAGCGCACAGATCAGTGAGATCAAAGTTATCAGGATAGATTCACCCAGAAACTGTCTGATAAGCTGCTGTTTAACAGCGCCGAAAACTTTTCGAACTCCGATTTCCCGCGCTCGTTTTACAGCTCTGGCTGTGGTCAGATTAATGAAATTTATGCAAGCTAGTATGAGGATGAAAAGTGCAATGGAGCCTAATATAAGCAGATATGTAATCGAGCTGTTGGGATTAATCTCACCTTCCAAATCGGAAAAAAGATGGATAGAACTGACAGGCTGAAGAATAAAATTTTTGTAAACTCCTTCTATTACTTTCATGGTTTCATTAAGAAATGGTGCTATTTTTTCTCCAAATTGAACAGGATCAGAATTTGGCTGCAGCAAAACGTAAGTGTAGGAACCAAAAGTTGCTCCCCATTGGTCGAGATAATTCCCTACCGGAAGATCGACCAGTGAACTGTAGGTGCCCACCATATCAAACGTGAAATGTGAATTCACCGGAACTTCTTCAATAACACCTGTAACTTCTAAATCTAAACGATTATTAAATTTCATAACTTTACCAATGGGATCCTGAGAATCAAAATATTTTTGAGCCGCCGATTTTGTTATGACAATTGAATTTTTATCATTGAGTGCAGTCTCAGAGTTTCCCTGCAGGAATTTGTAAGTAAAAATATCAAAGAATCCATCATCAGCAAAGATCAGTTCTTCCTCATAGAATTTTTTATCGGAGGAACTGATAAGATCTCTATCAGGAAAATAGACACGGGCAATACTATCGATCTCGGGATATTTCTGTTTCAGAGTTGGTGCAAGCAGAGCTGGAGTTTCGGCTGTTGGAAATGTTCCCTGTGGTGTTTTGGTGGAAACGGAAACTCTAAAAATGCGATCTTTGTTTATATGAAAATCATCGTAATGAAGATTTTGCCAGATATATAGTCCAACCAGGATGCAGGCTGCTAATCCCAAAGCAAGTCCAAGAATATTGATAACTGAATTTGCTTTTTGTTTTATGATGTTGCGGTATGCGATCTTTAAATAATTTTTGAACATAATTATCCTTCTTTACTAACATAAATGTTATCAATCCGCCTAAAACCAGCAATGCCAGAACGATGATGGCAATCATTTTGATTTTTCTGGCTTCAGGAGAAAGTTCATTCCATTTGGGTCCACGGTTCCAGGTTTTGTGCTTTGTTATACCAATAATAAAAAACACTGTTCCTACAATCGTGAAAACAGGATTTCTGGTAGCAATTCCCAACGGCATCCAGCAAACACCGGTTATAAAGAAAACCAGATAATTTGGTTTTAGCTGTTCACTTTTACGTCGATAAATTATCAATAAGATCATCAATAAAATTACCAGAATTGCTGCAATAATAATTATTAATTCCATTTTGCCCACCTATAGTTCAATTTTAATTTTGCACACGTCATCACCCTGCATGATCGATTCAATTAATTTCACTTTTACCGGTTTCTGCAGGATGAATTCCCAGATGTCTTTGTAAAATCCTGCTCCGCAATAGCAGTAATTGGTATCGACTGGTTCTTCCTCAGAAAGTAAAACTTCTCGAATACGAGGGCAATGACAGTAATAATATTTCTTCATCTTTTCATCATCACAGGCAAAATATTTGTGGAATTCCTTAGGAATTTTTGAGACTGTTACAATGTTGTCCTCCAACTTTCCCACCATTCCCATGCCAAGTTCGTTTATCATGTCGATCTGCTGGTCACTAAGCTGTTTATATTTTTTGATGTAAACTTCGAAAATTCCCTGCATTTTCTGGTGAATTGTTTTGATGTCTTTGGTTCTGCAATATTCTTTGCGCAGCTCTTTCAGGTCAGTTTTAGGTCTAAGGCAGGCACAACCGCACATTACTTCTTCTATCTGCTTTTGAGTAAGTTCTTCAGACAGTTTTTCCATCATTTTTTTCGACCAGGAGATCATCGTTTCATCTTCTTTGCCGGAAATCAAACCATCAAAAAGATCTTCTCTGCCGATTTTCTGCAGAGCATTTTGTAGTTTTTGTAGCCATTGTTTTTCAAACTGTTTCATATAATTTTACTCCTTTCTCACTTCTCATTACTCATCTCTAACCTTTCGAAGGTCGATCTAGCAAGAAGTTCTAAAACCTTCGAAAGGTCTTATTCATATTGTAACGCTTTCACCGGATTGGAAGTAGCAGATTTCAAAGTTTGTACACTAACTGTGATAAGAGCAATTAACAGAGCCAGAATTCCCGAAGCAATGAAAATCCACAAACTCATAGAAGCTCGATAGGCAAAATTCTGCAGCCAGCCTTTCATCACAAAATAAGAAACAGGACAGGCAATCAAGAACGAAACTCCCACCAATTTTGTAAAATCCTTGGAAAGCAGTGATACGATCTGAAGAACTGAACAGCCCAGAACCTTGCGGATTCCGATCTCTTTGGTTCTCTGCTCAGCAGTGAAAGCTGCCAGCCCAAATAAACCGAGACAGGCAATAAAAATTGTGATGAACGTGAAATAGCTGAACAGAATTATCAGTTTTTCTTCACCTTGATAGAGCTGATTCAATTGATCATCTACAAAACTGAACTGGATCGGTTCATCAGGACTGAATTCACTCCATATCTCTGATATTCTATCGATGGTTTTTCGATAACCTTCGCTTTTGATGCGAACGAAAACTCGCAGTCTCTCTCTATAGCGAAACTGCATATCATCAGTAATAAGCCAAATGATAACAGGATAGATCTGTTGTCTTAACGAGTTTGCATGAAAATCTTTCACAACGCCTACAACTTCAGCAAAATTGTCATTTCCCAGACTGTCTGTAAAGGCAACAATTCGTTTACCGATCGGATTGACCCAACCAAATTTGCGAACTGCTTCTTCATTTACCAGCACGCTTTGTGCCCAAGAGTTTTCGATCTCACGACTGAAATTTCTTCCTTCTTTCAGAGTCATCTGCATGGTTTCCAGATATTCGAAATCGATCTGCATGAACTGGCTGCTCATCTGCTGAATATCGCCTTCTTCTGTTTCCATGCGAACCGGAGAACGATTGAATGTTGTTCCCGGCATATTGAAAGAAGCAGCTGCACTGATCACGTTGGATTCATTAGCAAGTTCCTGTTTGAAAGCCTGAATCTGCGGATACATTTGCGGATTGCCTACATCTATTGCCATCAGGTAATCTTTATTGAAACCAAGATCTTTATTTTTGGCATAATGAAGCTGTTTTATAACGATAAGCGTTCCAATGATAAGAGCAATGGAAATACTGAACTGAATAATAATAAGTATTTTCCTAAATAATGATCCTTGAGTTCCTTTGGTATTTTCTGCTTTCAGCGTGTTTACAGGTTTGAAGTGAGACAGAAAAAACGCCGGATAGATTCCAGCCAGAAATCCTACCAGCAATCCAATTAGTAAAGTTCCAATTAAATATTCCGGATTGGAGATCAGATTCAGGGAAATATCAAGTGAGGTGATCTGATTGAATACTGGCAAGAGCAGCTCTGCTAAAACAAGCGAAATTGCAGCTGCACACACTGCCATGATGATCGATTCCATCAGAAATTGTTTTATCAAAGAACCACGATTGGAACCAAAAACCTTGCGCAAACCAACTTCCCGACTGCGTCTGGCAGACCTTGCCGTAGCCAGATTCATGTAATTTATGCAGGCAATTAACAGAAGGAATATTGCAATTATACTGAAAACGTAAATATAGATTATATCGCTGTTGGGATACATTTCCCACACCAGATCAGAATGCAGTCGGATCGATTTGATCGGCTGCAATCCCAGCACAGATGTTCCATTCAAACGATCGTAGGTTTCCTTCATATTTTCTTCTACAAAATCTGGGAATTTGGCGACCAGTTCATCAGGATCTACCCCATCTTCCAATAAAAAATATTGATAAACCTGCCAGCCGTACCAGACGTTTTCTTCGCCTTGTCGATATGCTCCAAAACCTCCTCTCCATGGAACGAGGGCTTCATATTCGAAATGAGTTTTGCCAGGCAGATCGGAAATAACAGCCGAAACCACTACATCAACTGCATTTTCTATTGATAATGTTTCTCCCACCACATCGCTGCGACCAAAAATTCTTTCTGCCAGACTTTCTGTGAGGATGATCGATAATTGTTCTGAAAAAGCAGTTTCTTCGGTTCCGTATAGAAACTGATTCTGGAAAACATCGAAAAAGGTTGAATCAACTGCAAAAATCTTATTTGTAGTGATGGATTGTTGCTCTAAAAAAAGATTGGCTGTATGAGTATAAAGACCGTTCACTCCGCAAACCCTTGTGTAAGCTTTTATCTCAGGATAAATCTCGCTCATTGCAGGAGAAATTGGTCGCGGAGCATTACAATATTTATCGATCTTGCCGCCCATATCATTTTCATTTGTCAGGCGATAAATATTATCAGCTTTGTGCCAGAATTTGTCGTAACTAAGTTCTGTTTGGATATATAAAAATATCAGCAAACTGCAGGTAATTCCAATTGCTAAACCTAAAATATTTAAGATGGAATAAAACTTCTGTCTTCCGATATTTCGGAGTGCTATCTTGAAATAATTTTTGAACATTTTTTTACCTCAAAAAAAAATGTGGCGACGGCAAACCAAGAAGGAAGGAGCAAGGAAACTCAGCTTGTCATCGTCCACAATTTATAAAATTTCAACTCATTTTTTTTATTTGCTGAATTCTTCAAAATCTGTTTTTCCTTACTTTTTTCATCAAAAGAAATACTTCATTGTATAACGATCCTACCATCAAGAAGATCTATAATACGATTTCCGTAGGCTGCTTTTTCTTCGGAATGTGTAACCTGAACGATGGTTGTTCCATTTTCATTCAGTTTTTTGAAAAGATCCATGATCTCTTTTCCCTGAGCCGAATTCAAGTTACCGGTCGGTTCATCTGCCAGCAGCAGGCTTGGTTTGCCGATAATAGCTCTGGCAATTCCTACCAATTGCTGCTGCCCGCCGGAAAGTTGATTGGGAAAGAGGTCTTTTTTGCCAACGATATTGAAACGATCCAAAATATCACAAACCATTGATTTGCGTTCCGCACCTTTGATTTTCTGATACAAAAGCGGCATTTCGATGTTTTCATAAACTGTAAGTTCATCGATGAGATGATACTGCTGAAATACAAAACCAATTTCATGCTTGTGCAGGTCAGTACGTTTTTTCTCGTTAAATTTGTGAACTGGATTCTCTTTGTAATAATATTCTCCATCGTCGATTGTTTCCAGCATTCCCAAAATATAAAGCAGGGTAGATTTTCCTGCGCCGGAAGGTCCCATTACTGTGGCAAATTCACCTTCTTCGATCTTTAGATCGATGTCTCTAAGTACATAAGTTTTTACAAAATTGTTGGAATAATATTTAAATATCCCTTTCAATTCTAACATGCTTTCTCCTTATCCTTTTTGAATTTTCTTAATAAATGATAAAAAAAAGGTTGCGCATTCTGGCATGATAAATAAATTATCCGTTGTGGGACGTTGAGTTAAATAGATCATTCAACTCACTTGAAGTCTGCTTCCTGCCCGAAGCAGACTTCGTCTTTTTTTATCATCTATTTTTTTCACTTATTGTCATACAATTCTGCATTTTCCATTCCAAAACTGTTTACTGCTTACATGGCAGTACTTTATGTCATATTATAATGTCCCTGTTCCCCATAAAGTTGTTCGTTGGCGGACAGCTTTTTGTTCGTTTGTGGACATAAAAAAAGGCTTCAACTGGAAACTAGTCGAAGCCTTTAAAGATGTATTTTTTTTTAATAAAGAAAATTCTTAAATTTGATTATCCCCCTGGCAGAGCATCTATAAAATCAAAGATTAACTGATCTCTTTCTCGATAAATTTGGAATTCATCAATCTGGCAACAGCCATATAATTTGGCTTAAATCTAATGATTGATCCAACGTCAAATTTCTTTTGTAAAACACTGGTTCCCAAATCGTAAACAGTCATATCGGAGGTTGTTCCAAAAAACCTTACATTTTTATCCTTTGGTTTTATATCATCTGTATTAACGTCCAAAGCACCGAAATCCAGGATAGCTTTATAGCTTATTGCTGAGTTTTTAGCTTCCGCAGCATGACCAACATTTCCCTCACTGAGTTTACCATCTGGTTTACTCTCTTTCTGCTCCATTTCGATAATATTGGCGTCAAATTCAAATGCTTCTGTAGAAAGATTTCTGAATTTCTTGCCAGTAAGTGGCGTTAGCCCCAGAAATGCTGCTTCACCAATCCTGAAATGATTTACCAATTTGGGAATTTTTTTTCGCGAAATCAAGGGTAAGGTAATGGAACTTCCACCGGAAATCAGGTCGATCTTACGATCAAATTTCGCTTCGATAAGCTGTTTATATAAAGAAAGCTGGATCAGTTTGTCAAAAGTAGGTTCTACTCCGTACATGCAGCCCAGATTTGTACCAATTCCTACAACTTCAATATTGGAGAGTTCAAAACATTGGGAATAGAAATTTATCAGTTCATCTCGCATCACACCTTCCCGCAATTCTCCCATTTCAATCATGATAATAACTTTATGCAGTTTTTTCTGTCTTTTGGCTTCTTCATTCAAAGCCTCCAATGTATTCAAGGAAGTATTTAAAGAGAAATCAGCAACATCAATAACTGTTTTTATGTTCTGAATAGCAGGTGGTTTTATGTACATCGTTTTGATATCGGGAGCAAGTTCTCTGATATTCTTTAGATTGGAAAGACGGGAATCTGCAACAGAATGAGTTTTTTTTACAGTAGAAGATTTCAGGATTGGTTTTAAAATTTCTTTATGACCGGAAAGAACCTTAGCAGTTAAACTCCAAGTAATATTATTTTTTTCCAGATAATCTGAAAGTTTTTCAATATTTGAGATTATCTTCTTGGTACGAACCAATAATTTTGCCATGACTTAATCCTTTTTCTGATAACGCATTTCTGCGTATTTGCTGCTGAAACCAATACGTTCATACAATCTTTTTGCAGGATTGTCATATTCTACGTGCAAAGCAACATCTCCATTAGTTTCAGCAATGGCTTTTTCAATTAATTTTCCGCCTATTCCTTTACCTCTCATTTTTGAATCTACAGCTACATAAACCAGGAAATTTTCTGGTATGTAGCCACTCATTCCTGTTTGGATCATCACGACAATTCCAACCAGCTGCTCGGCTTCCTTAGCAAGAAGAATAAAACCGCCTTCACTTTTTTGGGTTGAAAAAACATAATCCAAACATTTGTTGATGTCTTCCTTAGAATCGCGAAATCGATCTAAATGTTTATATAAAAAATCTACTACCATTTCTCGAGTTACATTGTCTTCTGTTGAAAACAAATTAAATTTCAAAATACCACCTCTGTTAGTTTTTTATAATTTTTTGTTGATTGTTAACCGACATTAAAATAGTAAGTTACGAATATATCTTTCATATGTTCAATAAAATTGTGGGTACTTTGGGTGTCAAGCAATCTATTTGTTTGACCTAAGTCAAACTATTACAATGTTAAAATTCAATAATTATTATCTATAAAGGTTATTCACCGATCCTGCTGCCATGCAAAGTGTCATTAAGTAGCGATATAAAGTTTGCATATCTTTTGATTCAAAGATCAAAGTTCTGGGATCTAACAATTCTACTCCTGGCACCATTGCACAGGCATAAGCGATGTTAGTGTCGATGCCTTGTATTTTGCAGGAATAATTATCGGAAAGCTGGTAAAAATAGTTTGGAAATGAAGTGAGCTTTTTTCCTGATTCAAATAATTTCTTCAAAATTTCCTGATGTGAATAGAGTTCTGCTGCATAACGGGAAATGGCTTTTTTGGAAACCAGGATTTTGATTTCCTGGTCAACATTTTCGTGCAGCCAGTTTGATGTAATATCATCGGTATATACAAACTGCAGAGGAACACCAATTTCAGCAGCCGTCATAGCATTGATGCAGATTTCACTAACTTTATTGCCATTGATCTCTACTGAATAAAATGACGATGCAGAATATGTGTGATCCATGTTTCCCGGCATTCCAACCGGAGCATGATACCCAAAAAGGATCAATGAATCAAAACTTTTGTCCAAGCCTTCGATCATGTAATATGTGCGAGGATAACCTTTGATGAGCCTGGTATTGCCGACCAGTTTTTCCCAGATCAGATTATCGCCGTTGGCATGAGAATCGGCAACCACAACTTCAGCTTCAGGTTCAGAGTCAAATATTCCTTTTAGAAAAGAATTCATCTGCTCAGTTGCCAGTTGATTAAAACGTTGATTTCCATAAGTTTCCTGCCAGTTTGTAACTCCTGCCAATCCTTCATAATCAAAAGAAATATAGTATTTCATTTTACCCTCCACTTTTTTTAACAAACTATGAAAGTTTGATATTTATTAATGAACAAAACGTCAATCGGAAAAAATTGAAAAAAACATCCTGCTTGACCAAAATTGATTCCATCTGCACTCTGCATATCAATATTTTTGGAGTGAATTTTTATGAATATTGGTAAGTTGATCTTAAAAAAACCCTACAAACATTTTTTTGTTTCTCAGGAGCAATATATTGCAGAAACAGATGAACTTTCATCCTCCAAAATTAAACATTATTATGTTCACCCCAACCGAAAATATCTGGAATTAGATATAAAAGAAAATTACAGATTCGATAAGAATGGAATTCCGGTTGTATCGTTTCCTGGAATTTCTGAAGATCAATACAATCCTGTTACGATAGCACAATATGCTCTTGCTGTCTGGGAATTGGAACTTCCAAAATCAAAACCAGATTTTGGAATATTTTTGAAGCTTTCCAACTGGTTTATCCAAAATCATGAAAATGGAAAATGGCAATATTTATACGAAGATAAAATCTCTAATCTTCCCTATGGCTGGATCTCCGGAATGGCACAGGGACAGGGAATTTCAGTTCTCTTGAGAGCTTATTCTGTTGATAAGAAAAAAAAACATCTGGAAGTTTGCGATCAAGCTATTCAATATTTTCAAAAATCAATGGCAGATGATGGAGTAGCATATAAATTTGAGGCTGCGAATTGGTGGTTCGAAGAATATCCAAATCCCAATAATCCAGGGCATGTTTTCAATGGTCATATCTTTGCTTTATTTGGAATCTGGGATCATTTTCGCATCACCAGAAATGAAAATTCCAAACTGCTTTTCGATAAAGGTGTGAATGGAATTATCGATCAACTTGAAAAATATGATAACGGCTGGTGGGCACTTTATGATCAAAGATTCAAAGGTGTTTTGAATGCTTCTTATCTCGATCTGCAAATACGGCAGTTGGAAGTATTAAACGCTATCCGCCCTGAACCTGTTTTACAAAAATATATCGCTCGCTGGAAGAAATATCTCACAGACCATCACAAACTGGTAAAACTAACCTGTAAGAGATTAATTCAAAAATTATTCTGATGTATAACGTTATTCCCAAACCTGCCAGAATAAAATCTCGAAAAGGTTATTTCACTCTAAATTCAAATACAAAAATCCAGATTATTCCAGAAGCTAAAAAATCAGCAAAATTAGCTGAATACCTGATAAATCAAATTTATGATTTAATGGGGGTTAAGATAGGATTCCTGGCAAATTCACATAACTTCATCTCATTAGAAACTACAAATGCCGGATTGGGAAAAGAAGGTTACAGTTTAATAATTTCTGAAAGTAAAATAGAAATTATGGCTGAAGCAGAAAATGGAATTTTTTATGGAATTCAAACATTGCTGCAGCTTCTTCCCGCAGAAGTTTGGCAAAATTCCAAATTAAAATTTCCGCTACAGATTCCCTGTTGCGAAATCGAGGACAAACCAAGATTCAGGTGGCGCGGAATGCATCTGGACGTGTCCCGTCATTTTTTCGGGATCGAGTTTATTAAGAAATATGTCGATCTGCTGGCAATGCATAAATTCAATGTTTTCCACTGGCATCTTACGGACGATAACGGTTGGCGGATCGAGATAAAAAAATATCCTGAACTTACCAGAACCTGTGCCTGGCGAAAGAACCTGGAACATCTTCCCTGGCTGGAAAGACAAAATTTAAAAGAAGAAGCAAATGGAGTTTACGGTGGATTTTACACTCAAAATGAAATAAAAGAAATAATTCAATATGCAGAAGATCGTTTTGTATGCGTTGTGCCAGAAATCGAAATGCCCGGTCACAGCAGCGAAGTTTTTGCCGCCTTTCCACAGTTTTCCTGCCGTGAAAAAAAACTGCAAGTTGCACCCGGTGGTTATTGCACAAATCCCGATCTTTTCTGCGCCGGAAAGAATGATACATTTGATTTTCTGAAAGATATTTTGAAGGAAGTGCTCGAACTCTTTCCATCCCGACACATTCATATCGGCGGCGATGAAGCAGATAAATCCTATTGGAAAGAATGTTCGCTCTGCCGGCAGCGCATGGTAAATGAAAACCTGAAAAATGAAGACGAATTGCAAAGCTGGTTCATGCAGCAAATCGCCCGGTTTATACGGCGACAGAAAAAAATTCCCGTCGTCTGGGATGAGATCACCGATGGCGGAGTGAATGAAGAAATGCTGGTGATGTGCTGGCGCAAAGACGGGATCGATTCTGCCAGAAAAGCCCTCGCCAGCGGCTGCAAAGTGGTGATGTGTCCAAATCCCTATCTTTATTTCGACTGGAAACAGAACGTAGACGATAAAGGTGCTTTTGGAGTTACAACGCTGGAAAAAGTTTATAACTACGATCCCGTTCCTAACGGTTTTTCTGATGATGAAGCAAAATATATTTTAGGTGCTCAGGGCAACGTCTGGACGGAATGGATGCCATCTGAACAAAGAGTAGAATACATGGCATTGCCCAGAATGAGCGCTTTAGCAGAATTAATTTGGATCGATCCTGATAAAAAAGATTATTCTGATTTTGTAAAACGACTGGACAAAATATTCATGATACTGACAAATCGAGGAGTAAATTTTAATAGAAATATAGGAGAGATTTAGTGGCTGAAATTGATGAATTGAAACATAAATTGAAAAACGCTGCAGGAAAAGAAAAAATTGAATTGCTTTGTCAGATTAGCGATCAGTATATTCAAAATTCGGATGAAGATAGAAGTCTGGCTTATTTGCAGGAAGCACTGCAATTGGCACAGCAGATTTCCGAAGAAAAATATATTGTTATCTGCTTTCAGAAGCTTGGTCTTGCCTATTGGCGAAAAAATGAATTTTCCACTGCCAAGAATTATTTTGAAAAGGCTCTTACTCTTTACGAAAAACTGGATAATAAGTCGCAGGCTGCCAGTTTGGAAATGGCGATCGGCGTTACTTTGCACAATATGGGAAAAAGCCTACAAGCCAAAGTTCAACTCAGAAAAGCAGTCTACAAAATAATTCGGGTAAGAAAAAAAAATAATCTGGCAGGTGCTTATAATTGGCTGGGAATCGTTTACGATGATTTAATGGAAGACCAGGCAGCCATGAAGTATTTTTTAAAAGGGCTTCATATTCAAGAAGAATTGGGAAATGAAGAGGGAATTGGCGTTGCCAAAAACAGTATTGGATTACTGCACTTGAAATTAAAACATCTTGAGCAGGCAGAAAAATACTTGAAGGAATCACTGGAAATCCGCCAGAAAATCGATGATAAATTGGGAGTGGCAGATTGCCTCAATAATCTGGGAATGCTGTTCAGTGAAAATAATGATCTGGAGATGGCATTGGAATATTATCAGAATTCGCTGAAGATCAGACAGCAGATCGGCGGTAAAGCCAAGATGGCAAATACTTATAACAACATCGGAAATATTTATGCCAAAATGGGAAAGATAGACAAGGCTCTAAAAAATCTTGATGCCAGTTTGAAGATCATGGAAGAGATCGGAAACAAATCTTATATTCTTCAATTATTACACAATATTTGTGATTGTCATTTTGATAATAATGATTTTGAAGCTGGCAAAGCTATCCTGGATAGCAGCCAGCAGTTGCTTTCCCAAATCGATGACAGTCCGGTCAAACATATCCATTATCAACTTCTCTCGTCTTACTATGAAAAGAAACAAGATTATCAAAAAGCATTCGAAAATTTTGTGAAAGCAACCAAAATGAAAGAAGCTATGTTTAATCAGGAAAACTCAGCTAAAATAATGGAAATTCAGGCAAAATATGAAATGGAAAAACAGATCCAGCAAAATCGTTATCTGCACCTGAAAAACGTAGAACTGCAGAAAGCTAATGCAACCATAAGCATTCAAAATAAAGAATTAAAGGAAAGAAATGATCATATTCAATTAACCAATAAAATGCTGCGTCACGATATCATCAATAATCTTTCCGTGATGAACAGCGCCATGAGATTATACAATGATTCCAAAGAATCTTCCTATCTGGAAGAAATTCCGCGTCAGATCGAAAAAAGTATCAATTTGATCAGAAAATTAAGAAATCTATCCAATCTATTGAGTGATGATAAAAAATTATATCCTATAGATTTAAGAAAAGATATACTAGAAAAAACGATTTCCAATTATTCCATGCTCAATATCGAAATAAACGGTAAAGGTTCTGTTCTGGCAGATCAGATGCTGGAATCAGTGTTTGATAATCTTTTTTCTAATGCTGTTAAGCATTCTCAAACTGAAAAAATAATAATCGACATCTTAGTTCGAAAGCAATTCGTACAAATAAACTTTGCAGATTTTGGCATTGGCATTCCCGAAGAGATTAGAGATAAGATTTTTGAAGAAAGTTTTGCTTACGGAAATTCCGGTAATACCGGTCTTGGGCTTTTCATCGTGAAGAAGGCTGTGGAAAATTACGGCGGTTCTGTGAGGGTGAAAAACAATCAGCCAAGTGGAACGATGTTTATGATCAGACTGAAAAAAGCATAACGCAAAGCTCCACCTTTGCGAATTATACTTCTCATACAATAGAGGAAAGAAATGAAAAAAATAATAATTATAATTGTTCTTTTTTTACCATTTATTTTACAATCAATGGAACATACCTGAAATTTTGATGAACCAGACAGCAGCATTGTTTTGTATAAATATGGAAAAAGGTATGAACCGATAATAGAAAATGGCATTCTGCATCTGGTAAATGGCGGGATTTTGAACAATCATAAAAATGTTGCTGTATTTCCTGTTTTGAATGACAATAAATACCAGGATATCGAACTGAGCTGGCAGATGTATATTACTCCAGGAGCTGAAGGCTGCGGTATTGCCTTTTTGAACACGGAAATCTTCGGTGCAGACACTCTCAACCTTAAACTCAACCTTGACCTTGTGAAGTGGCATGAGCCGAATATTGAAAAAAGTTTTGCAATTGGATTTGATGTATGCAACCCTGCTACCAGCGCCTGGTTTGGTCCGGATGGAAACTTTTACAACCGGCCGCAAAGAGAAATTTCGCTGCATTGGAACGGAAAAGAGATCAAAAAAATCCTTTCCCCCATAGAATTTCGTGCAGATCCTGAAGAGGAAGAAGCCAAAGAATTTTACCTGAAAATTCATCAGGTAATTGGTGGATCTGAGATTACCCTGAAGATAGAAGATAAATCTGTTTTCGATGAATTCTTTATCGCTGAGATGCAACCCTATGCTGTTCGATTGGCTGCTGGAGGACAAACTTCCGATCAGACAACAACTATTATCCTGGATGATATTAAACTGAAAATGGAGAATGAAGCAGAGAATTACCAAGCTCCAATATCTATAAAAGCAATAGATAAACAGCCGATTTTTATCGATTATCGAGAAACAGAGCATCAGGTTATCTTCCCGGAATTCAAAGATCAGATCGGTCGTGTTGTTCTCACTTTGGAAATGACTGATATGCCGGGCGGTTTCGATCCCTGGGATCGTGGTGCTGCTGTCTACATCTGGCAGGATTCGGTGCGTTACGAGATTTGTCGTTTTATCACTCCTTACAATCGTGGCTATATCTGGAAAGTTGATGTAACAGATTTTCTACCGCTTTTCAGTGGAAAAAAGCAAATGGATCTGCGTGTAGATACCTGGCAGAAAAAAGAAGAAAATCCCGAAGATCAAATCGGCTGGTACGTTTCGGTCGATCTCGATTTCTATCCGGGAATTCCTGAACGCATTCCTATAAAAGTTGTAAATTTGTGGTCAGGCAGCTTTTTCTACGGAAATCCTCTCGATCCAATGAGTGATCATCTTCCACAACTGAAATTGAAAATGCCCCAAGAAGCAAAAGATGCTAAACTGAGATTGATGGTAACAGGTCACGGCATGCATCCCAACACCAATAACGCAGCCGAATTTATGCCGGCAGACAGAACTGTTTACGTTAACGATGAGAAGTTTGAAAACAGACTCTGGAAAACAGATTGCTATTTGAATTCCTGCCGACCACAGGATGGAACCTGGAAATTTGATCGTGCCGGCTGGGCTCCCGGAAGTGTTGTAGAACCCTGGCAAATCGAGTTAGCAGAAATTGCTGCTCCCGGTGAAACACTAAAATTTGATTACATCCCCATGGCATATCGCAACTTGAGTGAAGGTGAACATTGGAAAGCAAATCACTGGTTTGAAAGTCAGGTAATCTTTTATAAATAATTTATTATAATTTTAACTCAATTTGCTTGACCCTGAAGACAAGTAGAACATTTTTGAATCATATAGTGTTTCGAGAATATTTATGACTAATCCAAAAAAAAATAACAAAGGAGAAAAGATGAAAAAAGTAGTAGTTTTATTAGTAGTTTTAACCTTGTTAGCAGGAGCACTGCTAGCCAAAGGAACCTGTGATCAGGGAAGAAGTGAGCCTACATCGGCGGTATTCAATCCAAACGTAATGCAATTAGTCGATGAAACGAATGATGAACTTAAAACAAACATCAACCAACAAGTAACAGGCAGCCGCGATTGGCAGGTCATTAAAAGTGAAGATTTTGAAGGAGCCTGGCCGAATGATTGGGATTGCTATTCAGATGCAACAATAGATTGTTATTGGAGTGATAACAATGATAATTCATCCGTAGGTTCTTGGAGCGGTTGGTGTGCAGATGGTGGCGACGATGCTCCCACAGAACAAATCTATCCAAATGACATGAACGCCTGGATGGTTTATGGACCCTTCAGCCTGGCAGATGCCGTTGATGCAGATATCGAATATGACCTCTGGTACGAAACAGAATCAGATTATGACTACTTCAAATTAATGGCTTCCATAGATGGTACAAATTATTATGGTTTACAATGGTCTGGTTCTTCTGGTGGTTGGCAATATGAGAATTTTGATCTCACTGATGTTTACACTCTTGGTGATCTGACAGGTCAGCCCGAGGTTTGGATTGCCTACATATTTACCAGCGATTACAGCATTAACTATGAAGGTGCTTATGTTGATGAAATTTACATCTGGAAAGATACTGGAGATGAATTGCTTATGGAAGATTTCAGCTCTGGAACATTCCCGCCAGCCGGCTGGAGTGTAATGGGTGATGGACAGGAAAATTGGAGCGAAGTTGGAACTGACAATGCCGGTGGCACAGTTCCGGAATTAGAATTCAGTTGGACTCCATCATTTGTAGGAAGCAGCTACTTTACATCTCCTGTAATTGCTACAGCAGGAATGAATTCAGTAAATTTGGAATATACACATATGCTGGATGATTATGATGGGGCCGGATATTCAATTGGGATAGCCACAACTAGTAACGGTGGAACAACCTGGAATGTAGCTTCACAAGTTTTCCCAACTGGAGATATTGGGCCGGAAAGTGTTAGTCTTACAATTAATACTCCAGATGTTGGCTCAAACAATTTCCAAGTTGCTTTCTGGTTTGACGGTGATAGTTTCAGCCTTGATTATTGGTATATTGATGATATAGCTCTATTTTCTGGAACTGAAGCGGGACAGATCGTTCAACTTACAAATCAGTTGAATGCAAACTATCCAAATCCATTCAATCCAACAACTACAATTTCTTTCTCACTTGTTCAGCCAGCTTATACTATTTTGAGTATTTACAATGTGAAGGGAGAATTGGTCAAAACACTAATCAGTGATCAATTAACAGCAAATGATCATACTGTAACCTGGAATGGAAAAGATAATACAGGAAAAACTGCAGCCAGCGGAGTATATTTTTATAAACTAAAATCCGGTAATTATACTTCCAGCCGCAAGATGCTGATGCTGAAATAGACATAATTTGATAAAAAGAAGTTCCGTGTTAATATGTTAATAGGAACTTCTTTTTTTTTGTTTTGTGCGATTTTCTTGACACATTTCTTCAACTAATTAGAAATTTGAATTCAGATAAATAAAAGAATGATCGCAGGTTTCGAAATCAGGTTTTGTAAAGTGATGTGTTAACCAAATTCAGAGGAGAAGAAAAAATGAAAAAAGTATTTGTACTTTTGTTTTGTTTAGTATTTGCAGTATCAGCTTTTGCTTTTGAGCAAGGCACAAAAACCGTTGGTGGCTGGATCGGATTTGAAAGCTACAAAATGAATTCAGATGCAGATCCGGTAAATGCTATTGAGATCATGCCCTGGGGTGGTTATTTCGTAATTGACAATGTATGTGTAGATGTATTATTAAGTTACGTGAATGCAAATTCTGATGCTTGGGATGATCCAATGACAGAATTTGCTTTTGGTTTAGGTGGTCGCTATTTTTATGATAAAATTTACGGTGGCGCTGGTTTTATGATGGAATCTACTGATAATGGAGCTAATAAATTCAGCGCAAATTATTTAGCTTTTTATGCTGGATATCTTTATCCAATCGCAGGAAATATTTATCTGGATGCCGGTGTATTATATGAAATGGGCCTTGGTAAATACGGCGGCGACTGGGATGATGTTGACAATGAAGAATCCGGTTTCGACGTAGGTGTTGGCATCGATATTTTCTTTAAATAGAAATATCTTCAATCATTTTTTAAAATCCCGGCTTCGGTCGGGATTTTTTTGTTTATCTTGACGGTTGGACATTTAAATATTTGTTTTAGTCAGAGAAATAAAATTTGGAAATAATATGAAAAGAATAATCTTAATGCGTCATGGAAAATCCAGCTGGAAAGATGCAGGCCTGGATGATTTTGATCGTCCTCTCAAAAAAAGAGGAAGGCGCGATTCACCTTTTATGGCAGAATTTCTAAAAAATGAAAACCTGATTCCAGAAATGATCTTCTCATCTGCTGCTCTTAGAACTCGTCAGACTACAGAACTGGCAAATTCGATATTAAAACTGGATGAATCAAAAATCAAATTCTTCGACTCATTTTATCTGGCTCATCCCAAAACAATTTTAACCTTTCTTACAAAATTGGATAATTCTCCAGGTCAAATCATGATCGTTGGGCATAATCCTGCCATGGAACTGCTTATAAAAATTTTAACTGGAGAAACTCAGCGATTTCCTACTGCGGCTGTTGCTATTATCGATCTGGATATAGCAAATTGGAATAAATTGATAAAAAAGCAGAAATGTGGAATTTTGAAGCATCTCTGGAAACCTAAAAATTTGCGTAAAAAAATATTGACGGACTAATGAATGATATTAATTTTAAATACGATTATCGACCAGAAAGCTAGAGATCATTTTACAAATGTGATTGCAGAAAGAATTACCTTCGGAAGATCATATTTTGTCATGACTTTGGAAGACAATATCAACCTTGTTTCGGAATTCTCTCATCTTCTTCTTTCAGGATCGGAACTTTCTGCATCAAATGGAAGCGAATGGGATGGTAAGATTTTTACAGTTATCGAGCATTTTTTGAATCATGATAAACCAATCCTGGGAATCTGCCATGGCCATCAAATTATCGCAAAAGCAGTTTGCGGTGATGAAGCGGTTTGCAAAAGTGCAAATCCAGAATTTGGCTGGAAACAGATGAAAATCACAAAAAACCGCATTTTCAAGAAGATCTCTCAGCCAATTTTTCTGGAATCTCGATATGATGAAGTATGTTTTCTGGATGAAAAATTTGAAATAATTGCTATCAATGAAAGTTCTAAAATCCAGGCGTTCCAAATGAAGAACAAACCTGTCTGGGGAATTCAATTCCATCCTGAGATGCTTTGGGAAGATGGCAATAAAATGTTGGAAAATCACTTCTTACAAAATCCAGACGATAGAATTTTTTATAAAAACGAAATGGAAGATATCAATCTGATTAATTATAATCTGAACATCTTCAAAAACTTCTGGGATTGTTTGAGATGACTTTATTTCTTCTGGTTTAGATATTTGGCATTTTATTTGCATATTAGATGTATAAAATATTTGGAGGATCAATGAAAAAGTTGTTTATGGTTTTTTTTATTATATCCATTTTTTTATTAAATGCAGCTCCCACGACTCTAAATGAAGCAAGACAGAAAGCTGAAGAATTTTTAATAGTGAAAAATGTGACAAATCAAATTGATCAAATCGAGCAATTTACAAATAATCGAAATGTGAATATTGCTTTTCTGGCAAATTTATCTCCGCAAGGTTTCGTTTTGGTTTCGGCAGATAATGAAATCCATCCGATCCTGGCCTATTCTTTTTTGAACGATTTTACATCCGATCCAAATGAATTGGAAATTATGAAATACTGGCTGGGAAAAGTTACAGATTCGTATCTTGAAAAGTTAGATATGCAATTCAAGCAGAAGAACCAGCAGAAATGGAATAATATGCTGAGTACGGGAACACGTTTTGAACAATGGCCGCCAGCTGGAACGACACCAACAGGAGGCTGGCTGGAAACCAACTGGACTCAAAGTTATCCTTACAATCAGTTTTGTCCGATCGACCCTCAAAATTCTCAGCGTTGTGTAGCTGGTTGTCCTTCTATTGTCATGTCACAAATTTTGAATTTTCATCGTGAAATAAATCATACTCAACTTTCGGACGATGATGATTATCACATGTATAGTTCGGGAGCAAATAATTACATCATCGATGATGACAACCATGATCATGGATTTCTTTCCTATCCGGAATTGAACAATTATTTGAATCAGATTGAGGATGTTTATTCTGGCGAGGAATATCTTACTCCCGAACAATCTGCTGCTCTCGTTTTCGCTTGTGGTGCTGCCATCAAACAATCTTATGCTTCCAATATTTCAGGAAATTATTATGATCAACAGATCATCAATGCTTTTCGCAGATTCGGTTTTTATACAACCGATCTATTGTGGGAAGATGAACCTCATGTTTTCAAAAGATTAGCAGAAAACATGAAAGCGGCTCTTCCTGCCAGGTTGGGAATTCTGGCTCCGACGGCTGGACATCAAATTGTTGTGGATGGCTACAACACGGATGAAGAATATCATTTCAATTTTGGCTGGGGCGGCGGATATAACGGCTGGTACAGTTTCCCGCTCAGTGGAATGCCGTATCAATTGAATATGTTCGGTTCGGTAGATATCGATATCAATCAAACCTGGCAGAATTGCCCTGATTTTAACATTATTTCTCCGGAAGCTGGAACTGTTTTCAATACAGAATCAAATATGACGATACAAATTGAAGAAACTGGAATCACAGCAATTGATTCGATTGATTATTTTGTGGATAATGATTTGATTCAAACCGGTTTATACCCGATTGGCTGCAGTTTCGATCTGAGTATGCTGGGAAATGGAAATCATAAAATAACTGTGATAGCATATGCAGAAGATAATAAGCTACGTGCGAAATCAGTGGATTTCGAAATCACCCGGGGAAATGTGATTTTTGAAGAAAATTTCGATGGCAGCTGGGAAAACAATTGGGAATTGAATACCACCAATCCCGACTTTACCTGGCAAATTCTGGAAAACTCTCTGGAAAGTTTTTCTGAAACCAATAGCAACAGCACACATTCTGCCACTTCTCTCGTAGCTTATGCCAATTTGAACGAAGTAATGATCTCACCGGAAATTCAACTTCCTGTTGCAGATTATTTGGACTGGAATTTTTATGTTGGTTTTTGTGATCGTTATCCCAATTACCCCGGAATTACGGCTTCCATTTCCAATGATGATGGAACTTCCTGGACCGACTTGTGGCAAACTGCAAACATAGGTTTGGAAGAATGGACCTGGAAATATGTTTCGCTGGATCTTACAAACTATATAGGACAAACTGTAAAAATAAAATATACCTGTTCCGGATTCAGTTATGCTGATGTTTCCATCGATGGAATTCGTATTATAGAGCCACAGGAAGTTCAGGCACAGAACAATCTCGTTGAGCCGCAAATTGAACTGACCAATTACCCAAATCCTTTCAATCCATCCACTACAATCAGCTTCAATGTAACGCAAACGTCCTCGTTTGCGACCATCGGAATTTACAACTTAAAAAGCCAGAAAGTAAAGACTCTGCCTGTCATTCTGAGTGATGCGCAGCATTGTATCGAAGAATGTGGCAAGCCACTTAGTTATTCTGTAGTTTGGAATGGTGATGACAATTACGGAAATCCTGTTTCATCAGGAATCTACTTCGCAAGATTAAAATCGGGAAAATACTCGAAATCCTGCAAAATGTTATTGATGAAATAAATTTATGCTTCCGAATGTCCGGCAAATGTCGGACATCGGAGTGTTATTTACTTCACTACCTCAAAACCTGCTTCCAACCAGCTTACGATTCCATTTTCCAGATCGATCACATTATCAAATTCCAGCTGTTTCATTATCTGTAGTGCTTGTGAAGTTCTATTTCCACTGCGGCAATAGATGAGGTATGTTTTACTTTTAGCCATTTCATTCAATTTTTGCACAAAATCTTTTCCATAAAAATCTATAAGTTGAGCACCTTCTATATGACCAAATTGATATTCCGGTAAAGTACGAATATCCAGTAGTGCAAAATCTGCTTCCTCCTTAATAAGTTCATCCAACCTGGATTTGAAATCTTCTGCGGAATATCTTTCAAATTCTTGCGAAAAGAGAAGAGAAAGAGTCAACAGAATGAAGATCAGTGTAGAAATTCTTTTCATCATTTATGCTCCATTCCATGATGCATTTTATTTTCAGATTCACTTTCCATTTCTTTTCCCTCAGAAACTATCTCACCGCAATGCAACATTTTATCACCGTAATAAGGATTCATAATTTCATCTCCCCGCTGCAGCCAGCTGCCTGGAGCCATGCTACAAAATGCCACATTCATGCCCATCGGCTGCATCATGCTGGCCCACATTGCCATCGGTTTGGAAAGCTCTTTGAAGGCTGCCCGCATTCCGTCGATAGTTTCAGCTTTACTGATCTTCTGAGCATTTATGCCGATTTTTTCCGGTAGATTTGCAAAATGCATTTTGTGTTCTTCTGGCACATTACTCACATCCAAATCTTTTGCCAGATCGGCAATTTCAGCTGCTTTTTGAGTAATCTCATCTGTTCTATCCAAGGACAGCATTTCCTGGATATATAAGTATTTTTCAGCAATTTCATTCATCTTGCTGTCGAACATTTCGTCAGCCCCCAACAGGAAAATCAGCACTAAAGCTGATACGAGTATTAATATTTTTTCCATTTTATTCTCCTTCTATTTTATTGAATCAAAAAGTTCTTTCAATCGGTTTTCCACATCACAAGCTACACCATCCAATTCGGGATTTTCCAGGTTGGCCATCATGGCAAATGGGCGCATAATAGCGATAACGGTTTTATCCTCTTTCTCATACACGATCATATTACAGGGCAGCATCAATCCAATGTTTTCTTCGGTAGTAACAACCTTATAGGCACTCTGCGGATCGCATAATCCCAAAATAGTGTACTGCTTGTAATCTATGTTCAGTTTCTCTTTGAATTTCTGCTTCAGGTCGATCTGGCTGACAATGCTGAATTTGTGCTCTTTCAGTTTTGCCAGAACAACTTCGGCAGTTTCTTCAAATGTTTTATCAAGTTCTTTATAAAATCCGTAATCTATCATTCTTCCTCCAAATTTTTACTTTACCAAAGCTTCTATCAAATAATCCTTTTCCATGCTTTGGGAAAGTTTTTTCATTATACAACCAAGATTCTTTGTTAGACATTCCTTGGCAGAATTTTTCGGAATGAAATTTTTCATCACACTTTCTCTTTCTTCATAAGATGTCTTTTCCACAGGAAATAGATCGTTGGCAAAATCACTAATGTCATCACAGCAGAAGAGATGAGCCCTCCCACCATGGGAGCAGCAATTCTTTTCATCACTCTGATTCCGGTACTGGTTCCAAACATGATCGGCAGAAGACCGATCACATCGGTAGAAACTGTCATCAGGATCGGCCGCACTCTTTCGGCAGAACCCTGCATCACGATTTGTTTCAGATCGGAAATAGTTTTCAATTTACCTTCTCTTTTCCAGCGATTATATGCTTCATCCAGGTAAACCAGCAGCACAACTCCATTTTCCGCGGCTAATCCCGCTAAAGCAATAAAACCGACACCCACAGCCACCGAAATATTATAATCATTAAAATACATCAGCCAAATTCCACCCACCAGTGCAAAAGGCACTGTGATCATCATAATAAAGCTTTCTGTTACGCTTTTAAAATTCATGAACAAGATCAGGAAGATGAGAGCCAGAGTAATTGGAATAACAATTCTGAGTCGTTTGGCAGCTCGTTCCATATACTCAAATTGACCTGACCAGATCAGGGAAACACCACTGGGGATTTCCACATGATTAGCTATGAGTTCTTTTGCTTCTTTCACGAAACCGCCTACATCTGATGTTTTTAGATCTACAAAGATCCAGGCTGTACGCCGGGCATTTTCACTTTTGATCATGGGCGGACCTTTCACGATCTCGATTTCAGCCAGTTGACCCAATGGAACTGCATAACCCATTGGGCTGGTTATTGTGAGTCGATTTAAAGCGTCGATGTTATTTCTGAGATCTCTTGGATAACGCACATTTATAGGATAGCGTTCCAAGCCTTCTACTGTGTAACTTACATTCATTCCACCCAGAGCACTTTTTATCACATCCTGCACATCACCGATAGTTAATCCTTCGATCGCCACTTTTTCTCTATCTATCATGATATCAATAAAATTTCCACCAGTTACACGCTCCGAATAGGCGGAAGTTACTTCCGGCATCGGACGCAACAAAGCTTCGATCTGTTCTCCAATTTCAGAAAGCTGCTGCAGATCATCTCCCATCAGTTTAATTCCTACTGGGGTTTTAATACCGGTAGCCAGCATATCGATCCTGGTTTTTATCGGCATTGTCCAGCTGTTTGTAAGACCGGGAAATTGCACCATTTCATCCAGTTCACGAATCACATCTTCGATGGTTTTTCCCTTCGGCCACTGGCTTTTATCTTTCAGGATGATCGTGGTTTCTATCATGGAAAGCGGAGCCGGATCGGTGGAAGTATCTGCTCTGCCAATTTTTCCCAGAACGTGTTCCACCTGCGGATGAGAAGCAATTATCTTATCTGTCTGCTGTAAAAGCTCTTTCGCTTTTGTAATGCTAATTCCAGGTGGTGTGGTCGGCATGTATAAAAGGTCACCTTCATTCAAAGGCGGCATAAATTCCGAACCCAACTTGCTATACGGTATATATGTCGAGAGTAAAATAATGACTGCTAAAATGATGACCAGCCAGGGAAACCAAAGTACAAATTTGATGACAGGACGGTAAACAGCAATAAAAAATCGAGCTAAAGGATTTTTGTTTTCCGGCCTGATCTTTCCACGCACGAAGTAAAACATCAGGACGGGAATAACCGTGATTGCCAGCAGCGCTGCGGCTGCCATGGCGAAAGTTTTGGTAAATGCCAGGGGAATGAAAAGCCTGCCTTCCTGCTGTTGCAAACTGAACACTGGCATGAAACTGATTGTAACTATGAGCAGCGAAAAGAACAGTGCCGGTCCTACTTCCTTGGCAGCTATCAAAACCATTTCGTGATGCGATTTATCTTTATGCCGTTCTCGCTGTTTGTGCAGATTTTCCACCATTACAATGGAAGCATCCACCATCACACCAATGGCAATGGCAATTCCTCCCAGGCTCATGATATTGGCCGAAATTCCCCAGATTTTCATGATAATAAAACTGATGAGAATTCCCACCGGCAAAGTGAAAATAGCCACAAAAGCACTGCGTAAATGCAGCAGGAAGATCATCGTTACGATGGTCACAGCCAGCATCTGCAGAAATAAAGTGTTTTTAAGTGTATCGATAGAGCGTTGAATAAGAGAAGAGCGGTCGTAGGAGGTGTGGATTTGAACACCTTCCGGCAAACCTTTTTGTAGAGATTCCAGACGAGTTTTTACACCATTTATCACATCAACAGCATTTTCGCCATAACGCATCACGATGATACCGGTAACTGCTTCACCCTCTCCGTTGATTTCGATGATTCCGCGCCGAATTTCCGGTCCGATATGGATATTGGCAATCTGTGAAAGATAAATTGGTGTGCTGGATTCTTTATCCAATCCTACAGAAATTGTTTTTAAATCTTCTATCGATTGTATGTACCCTTTTCCACGGATCATGTATTCGGTTTCACCCATTTCCAGAAGTTTACCACCAACATCATTGTTGGATCGTTTTATAGCCATGTTTACTTTCTGTAAACTTAGTCCGTATGCCCGCAGTTTTTCCGGATCTACTTCCACCTGATATTGTTTCACATATCCACCGGCACTAGCCACTTCCGAAACTCCCGGAACCGACATCAATTCATTTTTCAGATACCAATCCTGGATCGAGCGAAGCTGCTGCAGATCGTGCCGATCTGACGTGAGTGTGTACATATAGACCCAACCAACTCCGGTTGCATCCGGCCCTAACTGAACGGAAACGTCTTCCGGCAAGCGGCTTTGAGCTACATTCAAATATTCTAATACGCGGGAACGTGCCCAGTAAATATCGGTTCCGTCCTCAAAAATAACATAAACCATGGAAAATCCAAAAAAGGAATAACCCCGCACACTTTTGGCATGAGGTACAGACAGCAACGCCGACGTAAGCGGATAAGTCACCTGATCTTCCACCACCTGCGGAGCTTGTCCCGGATAATCGCTGAAAATGATAACCTGCACATCGGAAAGATCGGGAATGGCATCTACCGGAGTATTATAAATTGCCCAAATTCCTATTCCGATAACGATAGCTGTGATGATGAGAACGAACACCCGGTTATTAACAGAAAATTCTGTAATTTTATTTAACATGATTTCCTACTTTTCTTTCTTCACCAGATCCATTCCACAAATGGGACAATCTCCTGGCTCATGCTGAACAATCGTCGGATGCATCGGGCAGGTATAATAGAATGATTCACTTTGAGAATGATCGTGTGAACTACCCGCGGGAGTTTCCAGTTTTGCATCCAGAAGTTTTTGTACTGCTTCCCGCAATTGACTTTCCGAATCCAGCAAAAATTGACCAGAAGTTACTACGATTTCTCCTTCCTGCAAACCGGACACAACCTGCGTGTAATATTCCAGATCATCACTCACGCCGATTTCAATTTCACGAGCTTCATAACGACCATCTCCCAAGCTGATAAATACGATTTTTCTATTTCCGGAATTGATGATCGATTCAGTAGGAATCGTCAGCACATCTAATAAAACTTCAGAATTAATATTGAGAGTAGCAAACATGCCTGGTTTCATTTGATGGCCAAAATTATCTAATTCTATCCTGATAGTTTGGGTTCGCGTTTTTTCATTTAAGGTTGGATAAATATAATCGATTTTTCCGTGTAATTTTTTACCGTAAAAATTAGCTATGTCAATTTCAACCTTACTGTTCACTTTCAAAAATGGAATATCGAATTCATACACATCGGCCATGATCCAGATTTCATCCAGGTTTCCCAGATGGTAAAGATCTTTACCCGCTTTCACAAAAGAACCCTGCTGCATAGTTTTATGCAAAATGAAACCTGCAAAAGGTGAAGAGATCACCGGATTTTTTTGAGCATTATTTTCCTTGATAAGTGTGTCTAAATATTTATCGGAAAGATCCCACAAATTTAATCTACGCTTGGTTGAGATAGCCAGGTCACTTTCTTTTCCAAAAGTTTTCACTGTATTTAGATATTCTTCTTGAGCAGAGATCAATTCGGGTGAATATATCTGGAAGAGAGGATCACCTTTTTTAATTTCCCGCCCGATCTCATCAGCATAAATCTCTTCGATCCAACCGGAATATTTCAGGTTTATGGAATAGCTCTTATCATCTGCAAGCTGCACTTTTCCCACCGTGCGAATATTGCGGACAATATCTCTCCTGTCAGCATGTTCGATGCGAACTCCCATATTTTGAACCACCACCGGATCGATGGTAAGAACATTGGAATCATTGGAATTTTCTTCTGAAGTGTCAGCTTCGGAATTGCTTTGCCACACCAGGTCCATTCCACAGATCGGACAATCTCCCGGCTCATCCTGCACTATTGTAGGATGCATCGGACAGGTGTAGTAACCTTCGGCATGTTCATGCTGATCGGTTTGTGAAACTTGTGCTTTATCGCTAGCGCTGCAACCCCAGATGAACAGTAAAGTAACTGCTAAAATCAAAATTATTTTCTTCATTTATTTCTCCTTAAATCCGGTCAATGCTTCAATCGAAAATTGACTTATTAAAATCTGGTTATTGGTTTTGATGAGAGTTCTTTCAAAATCCAAAATCTGCAGTTGAGCCTGATAGATCGATGAAAAATCTGCTTTGCCATTTTCATAAGCTGCCAGTGTCATTTTCAGAGCATTCTCAGCATTAGGAATCAGGTCATTTTCATAAGTTGCCATTTTTTCATTTGCTCGCTGGTAGGAAGATAATTCCTTTTCCAATTGAGCTGACAGCTTGGCTATAGCATCGTTGTAACTATTTTCAACAGCTTTTCGTTTGTAATTGAACATCTTGTATTTTGCCCTGGTTCTTCCCAGAAAATCGAATGGAATTGGAAAGGATATTCCCACCGAAGCAAAATCAGGGCTTTCCATTGTCCCAATATCCTGGCGATAACGATATCCAGCCCAAATTGTTAAATCAGGTAATCTGTCTCGATGAGCAAGTTTCATCTCCAATCTTTGAGTTTTTTCTTCTTGCTCCATTTTTTTTAACAGCGGTCGGTTTTGCCTGGCAGTTTCCAGAAGTTCCGTCAATTTTTCTGATATCTCTATAGTAATAAGATTATTAATTAGAATTGGTTCATTATAATTCCTATTTAGTATAGAATTCAAAGCTGCTGTAAGTTCGTTATCTTTCTGCCGAAAATCCTTCAGGTCATCCTGCAGTTTCTGCACCATAATATCCAACCTGAGCAGATCGTGTTGATTTGCTTTTCCTGTTTCATATTTAGTTTGAAGTGAAGATTTGAGCTGCAATAATAAAGTTATGTGTTTTTCAGATTTTTTTTCCAATTGCCGCACCATTGCCAGGCTGGCATAGATTTTTTTGAACTGTCCTGCCAGCTGCAGTTTCATCTCTTCCAGTTCCCAGTTTTTAGCGGTCAGCTCTGAAGATGCTATTTCCTCTCGAAGATTATTTTTGCCGGGAAAAGGAAAGGTTTGCTGTAGTTTGAACTGGATTCCGCTCATCGGTGTTTCATCCAGCACCCAACTATCGATGGGAACGCTGCTGTATTCTATTGCCAGCATCGGATCCATCAGTTTTTGAACTAAAGTTTCTTTTTCTTTTAGCATTTCCATTTGATTCTGCATAGCCTGAATTCCAGCATTTTGCTGCCAGATCATCTCGACCATGTTATCCAAAGGTTGCTGAGCAAAAAGAGAGAAACTTATCAATAGCATAGAAACATAGATCGCAATCATTCGCTTGCGCAAATAAATAAATTTCCAGTGCGCATCATTTTTTACTTTTCTTTTCATACCCATCTCCAATACCCCCTGGGGGTATATTTGAGAAGGTAATTATTTTATAGCGTTCCGCAAATTTAATTTTATGATTATTGAAATGTGAAAAAAACTACTTGTACATTTTCGAAAAATTTCAGAAGTTTAACTAAAGAAAAAGAGCGAAAAATAACAGATGAAAAGGAAGGAGCTTTTTAGCACACACCTGATATTTTTCGCCTTTCTGCTCTTACTGATTTTCTGCTTAACATTATGCACCTCTCAAATTGTATTTCGTGGGACGTTAAGCTTTTCAAAATCAGCTGCAAGAACACACTATATTGGAAGAAGAATATCTGGCACTTGATATTAATTTCCTCTTCCTATTTGCTTTATTAGGATTGCAATTGCTGTGCCAGATAATATTTTCATTCAGAAAATATTTCATAATATTGTTATCTCAGCATTTTATAGGTAGTTAGCTAATTAAGGCTTTCTTGAACTGCGGAATCATTTCATCACTTTGAAAATTTTCTTACACAAGAATTGCACAAAACTTTGTTAAAACAAAAAGGGATTTCTCAATATGAAATCCCTTTAAATTATCGACAGATCTTTATTATTTCAGTAGAAGCATTTTATTGATCTCGTCACCATCAAAATTGAGTATTTGCATATTTATACCACCTGGTTACTTGAGAAAAAAGTCATCTAAGAATTCAAAATTGCTTCTATCTTATTCCAAATTACTTTCCAATCAAAATCGGGATCGAACACAATTCCAGATTTTATCGGCAAATCCTGTAGAAGTTCCAATTCAATATTTTGTCGATGTTCAAAGTATTTTACTAAACCATCAAAATCAATTATTTGGTTCATTTTGCCGTACTTACTTTTGCCGATATATTCAATTACACGATCGATCCAATCTGGTTCGATTTCTGGTTTGGGAGATAATCTCTCAGCAGCAACTCTGCGAATTGTTTCATTTACATCCTGCTGTTTCAGGTAGATCATCAAGGGATTTAAAGATTGAATAATATCAGCAAGTTCGGAAAGATAATTTCTAATGAAGCCATAATCTTTGTTGTATACTAAAATCAATTCATTCACATGATTCTGCAGAAAGGAACATTCAAATATTACAATTTCATCATCTTTTGTATCATTAACAAATTTCTGCCAACGACAGAAATGCAAATATTTAAAAATTTGAAAACCTACTCTGCCGTCGTAAACTTCTTTGGATTCAAGGTATTTCATCAGATCATTCTGACCAATCAGGAATCCCAGATTCAAATAAGCTACCAGAGCAAATTCACCTTCAATTATTGTATTTTTTTCTATTATTTCTTTCTGCTCGGAAAACTTATTTAGAAGTTCAATATATTCAGCAGTAGGAATGCAGGCAAGCCAGGCCAGATCGGCAGGATGAGCATCTCCTTCCCGATACATTTTTGCTTTTATATTTTTAGATATAAGATATTGTTCTATTTTCTTGGCAATTGTGCTTTTTCCTGAACCGGGAATTCCTTCGACAATTATGAGTTTATGTTTCATTTTATTTAGACGATTACGCTCCTACATTCTCTCCCATAATCTCTGTGAATCGTGAGCATAAAATAAAATTCCGTTTCGATTTTTCAATTCGGTCAGGATTTTCTTTTTGGCAATGAAGGAATCTTTGCGGCAAATTTCGAAAGCAGAATTTACAGCCAGATGTTTAAGCGATTGCATTGGAATTATATCTCCGGCATAATAAGCCAGTTCACCGTCACTTTCCATGCGCACAACCTGCATCCCTTCGCTGTGACCGCCGGTACGTTCAATTTTAACTCCCGGCAAAAGCTCGTAATCGCCTTCGATAACCTTGTATTTTCCACTTTCATTTAAAAGCTGTAGATCATCTTTAAAATTGTAGGAAGCTTTATTCAGTTCATCAGGATTTTGAGCTATTTCCCATTCTGCTTTTTGGAAAACATGAATCGCATTGGGAAATGTAAGTTCAGGTTTGCCAGCAAAATTTGTAACCACTCCGCCGGCATGATCAAAATGAAGATGGGTCAAAATTACGTAATCGATTTCTTCGCGTTTCAAATCCAGTTTATGCAAGTTTTCTAGAAGATCAAAATCGGAAGCCTGGTAAATTTCCTTTTTCTTGGGGGAAAGTTTATTGCCAATTCCTGTATCGATGAGAATGTTCTTTCCAGCGGTTTGGATAAGCAGAGAATTTAAAGCCAGTGGAATTCTATTTTTGTTATCACAAGGAAGTAATTTTTTCCACAAAGCTTTGGGCATCACACCCATTGCAGCTCCGCCGTCGCCCATCCAGCTACCTGCAGAAACCACATTACAAACATATTTTCCTATCTGCATTTTGAAGAAGATCAGATTCTTTGACATATAGAATTCCTAATTACGATTAGCAGTTTTTTTTCTTCGATAAGGTCGATGATTATTGCGACGATTGTTTCGTTTTTTGGGAATATCATCACCACTTGCTGAAGACGGTAAAATTACCACTCTTTTAAATTCTCCATCACCAATCGTCATGGTGCGGAGTTCTTTATCTTTTTCCACAAATTGATGAACCACGCGGCGATTTGCCGCATGCAGAGGTTCCATCGTGATGCTGCGTCCTCTATCTTTTACCTTGGAAATAATATCTCTAACTTTATCCAGAAGTGCCTGTTTTCTGCGTTCACGATAGCCATCAACATCAACTCGAAGTCTTAGCTTTTTCTTTTCCTGTTTGTTGATCATCTGGTTCAAAAGATGTTGAATACTGTCCAGCATTCTGGCTTCTTTACCGATCAAAAATCCCGGATCGTTACTTTTGATATCAACATAATATTTTCGATCTTTAAAAGTAACTTCCAAACCTGAATAATCACCATTGATACCTTTTAAAATTCCTTCTGCATATTCTTTGATCTTTTCTGAAACGTCCGGCAGCAGGAATTTAATTTTTGTAGGTTTTGTTCCGATCAATCCAAACAGTCCTTTGGAACCTTCATCGATCACTTCAAATTTAAAATCGTCCAAGCTTACATTTTTTTCTTTCATGAATTCTGCAATAACGGCAGAAGTTGATTTTCCTTCTTTAATGATACTTTGCATAATGTCTTCCTTAATTGAATTTTTTCTTGATAAAATATTGTTGAACAGATCCAATTACTGAGAAAACTGTCCAATATAAAACTAATCCTGAAGCCAGGCCTTTGAAGATGAAGAACATCATCACCGGCATAAAATACATCATCAATTTCTGGCTCTGCATAGCAGCTTTTTGTTTTTCGTCCATTTCTTCCAGTTTTTGTTTGGAAGGCGCCATCAATTTCTGCTGAACAAACATGAAAACTGCCATCAAAATTGGTAATGCCCAAACCGGATCTGGTTCAGAAAGATCGGGCAGCCACAGAAAACTGGCTTGTCGCAAAGCGATGGAATAACGTAAAATGGGATATAGAGCAAACAAAATCGGCATTTGAATAAGAATCGGCAGACAGCCACCCATCGGATTTACACCGTGTTCTTTGTAGAGTTTCTTTAGTTCAGCATTCATGGTTTGCGGATCTTTTTTGTATTTTTTCTGAATTTCTTTCATCATCGGATTGATCTTCTGCATTTTGGTAGTAGATTCAAAACTTTTATGAGTAAGTGGATAGAGAATTATCTTCAGAACAATAGAAAAAATTATGATGCAAATTCCCCAGTTGGGAATTAAACTATATAAGAAAGAGATAAATCCTTTGAAAATTTTCCCAATCCATTGCAGCCATTTTGGTCCCATTTCCACTACATTTTCAATGCCGTTTCCATAGGTAACCAAGTTTTTGTAAACCAGCGGTCCCAGGTATAAATGATAATTGTGCGAAACCATGCTGCGATCGGTGTTTACATTCAAGTTCATTGCCGGGCTGTCACCAGCATTGAATGCTTCCAGCTTATCTGTATCGATCAGATCATCCGGAATTACAGCGATCGTAAAATATTTTGATTTTATCGCAGCCCAGTTCACATGACCATTTACCATTCTGTCTTCTTTCAATTTGGAAAGTGTAAATTTATTTAATTCATTATTGATTTGACCAACGATTTTGTAATCTCTGCTTTTCATTTTCAAATAATTTTCGGTATCGGCAATTCCGCTGTCAAAAGCCAGTTGATAAGATTCCATGGAACTTTCCGAATCGATCCTGATCTGCATTTTTACTTCATAATTATTTTCTATGCTGAAACTTTTCTGAATTTTTCCATACTGAGTTTCTGCAGCAAATATGATCTGGCGATCCCTGGTTTCATATTGAAATGGTATCGTACTCAAATTAATGGTATTACCTGATTCCAATTTCAATTCCATGCCCAGAATATCCTGATCCAAAGGAATCAGATTTGCCGGTGTTTCTTTGTCGGCCATTTTGTATTCAACCAGTTCGATCGAGGTAATAACCGCTCCCAAATTGGAAAATGTCAAATTTAAAAGATTGTTTTGCAGAGTAATATTATTATCGATTGCCACGTCAGATTCTGTCAGTTCAATAGAATTTGAGTTTTCAGTATTTGGTTGGGAAGTAGTTTGCTGCAGGTCTCTATTTGATCGAGTTGTTGTTTGTTCTACATTTTCGACTGGTTGTTCATTTGGCTGTTGGGGAACATTACTTTTCCAGATAAATTCACTGCTGATCCAGAATACGACCAGAATCAGTAAGAGGGCAAGAATGGTGCGTTTGTCCATAATTTCTCCTTAAGATTTTCGGTGAGTTCCGCTAAATTTATAAGAGCGGATAATAGACATCTTTTTCATCTATGGCAGTGGGTCATCACCACCGGAATGAAACGGATGACATTTTAGAATTCTAACGACAGATAGCCACAAAGCTTTGAAAAAGGGATATTTCTGGAAAGCCTGATAAGAATATGAACTGCAGGTTGGAGTAAATCTGCAAGATGATGGCAGCATCGGCGAAATCAAGCGTCGATAGAAACCAATCAGCAGCAGCATAAATTTATTAAAAATTCTCATCGAATTTATTGTATGAAATAATTATCCAGGTCTTTCTTTATTTCCTGCCAGCTGGCCAAACCAGCCTGGGGCTTTGCAATTATCACAATTTTCCTTTTCTTGGGAAGTTGAGAGCCAAGTTCGCGCAAATATGCTCTCACTCTTCTTTTCACTTTGTTGCGCTTGACCGCTTTTCCAACCCTTTTGCTAACAATGATGCCTGCTGAAAACGTATCTTCAGGTATTTCATGGATCAGAAAAGTAAAGAATTCTCCATGTTTTTTGCTGTGCCTGGCATAAACTTCCTGATATTCTTTTTTTGAAGTGATGAAGTTCATCTATAAAACTACTGCTAATGCTATTTCAATTACTGAATATATCAAGTGGCACAGTACAAATCACTTATAGATTTAATCTAAAATAATTAATCACTAACAGTAAGACGAGTTCTTCCTTTCGCTCTACGACGCGCTAAAACTTTGCGGCCGGCTTTGGTAGCCATGCGAGAACGAAAACCGTGCTTATTTTTCCTCTTTCTGTTATGAGGTTGATAAGTCCTTTTCATCTAAATCTCCTTATTAAAATTATCTATTTCAATTTCATAACTTATTATTCTATTGCTTTTTACAAAGCTGGAACAAACTGAAATAGAGCTCTTGACTGTCAAGATTTATTTCTTCAAATACTTAACTACTCTATATTTAGCCATTATTACTTCAAAGAACAAAATTTTATTTAACTGTCTTGAATATTGTCTGTTTTCTATCGGGCCCTACTGAGATCATGCTGATTTTTTTTCCCAATAATTCTTCAATCGTAAAAACGTATTCTTTAGCATTTTCGGGAAGATCATTAAATTCTGTGATACCAGTGATATCTTCTTTCCAACCTGGAAGTTCTACAAATTCAGTTTCCACTTGGCTTAATTTCTTGGCATTGTAGGGGAATTCAGATAATTTTTCACTATTCAAACGATAGCCAACGCAGATCTTTAAAGTTTCAAATCCGGTAAGAACATCCAGCAAAGTAAGCGCAACTTCATCAATATTGTTGATCATAGTTGTATATTTTGCAGCTACTGCATCGAACCAGCCACATCGACGTGGACGACCTGTTGTAGAACCGAACTCATTACCCTGAACTCGAATTTTTTCTCCGATATCATCCAGAAGTTCAGTTGGAAAAGGTCCTTCTCCAACTCTGGTATAATAACTTTTAAAGACACCAACTACCCTATCTACAGGTTTTGCAAATCCACTGCCGATGGCAATTCCACCGGCTATTGTATGAGAAGAAGTAACAAAAGGATAAGTTCCAAAATTCACATCTAGAAGTGAACCCTGAGCTCCTTCAAACAGTATATTTTCATCTTCGATTGTTTGCCAGATATATGGAATCTGTTTGATGAAAGGTTTTAAGATCTTCCCTGCTTCAATTAAATTTTCTACCGTAGATCCAATTTCTGATTGTGGAATTTCATGATAGTGAAATAAATTTGAGATCCTTTCGATCAAATATTCTTTTTCATAAAGATCACCAAAACGAATTCCCACTCGGGCTGTTGCATCGGAATAAGCAGGACCGATTCCTCTTTTGGTAGTTCCGATCTTTGTTTGAGTTGTATCAGATTCGTGTCTGCCATCCATCTTCTTGTGAATTGACAACACCAGATGTGCTCTTGGATCGATGAAAAATCGCTCTTCAAAAATTACACCTTTATTCTTTAGTCCTTCAATTTCAGAGATCAAATCAAAGGGAGCGATAACAACTCCAGGACCTAAAACACATTTTTTTTCTGGATACAAAATTCCTGATGGAACCAGATGAAATACATATTTTTCATTATCCAGAAGTATTGTATGACCAGCATTATTTCCACCTTGAAAACGTACGATATAATCTGCATCTTTTGCTAAAACATCCACTATTTTAGCTTTTGCTTCATCGCCCCAGGCACAACCCAAAACGGCAGTAGAGCTCATAAATAACCTCTCTCCAAATTTTCTTTTGCCAAAACAAAAGCAGCCTCGCAAAAGCGTGCTGCTATTGCGTAGCATTTCTTATATCGAGGTATTTTCTGTCAACTAAACATTTTCTCTTTAAATATGTTGTACCGTTTAACAACAAAAATTATAGTTTGACATTATTTTCCAAATATATTTGTTGTCGCCTTGTGGTACAAATACAGGAGGAAGTGGATGCAAAAATTTGTTAACGATCTTGTGATGACGGGTCTTACAGAGAACGAAGCAAAAACATATTTGCTGCTATTGAAGCATAAACTTACAGCCACCAGGATTGCGCAGAACATTGGCGTGAACAGATCAAATATCTATGGCATTATTTCCAGTCTTATCGAAAAAGGATTTGTTCGAGAAATGAATGGAAAGGTCAGAACATTTGTGGCAAATAATCCAAAGATAGCCTTCAATTCCAATAAAACATTCCTGAAAATGCGTATAAAATTGATGGATAAACTTGCAGATGAATTATTTCCTTATTATGAAGTAGAAAAAGAAATCAAAGATAGCGAATTGATCAAGATATTGCATAGCAATTCATCGATAATGAACACACTCGAAAAACTGGAAGCAGAAGCAGAAAAAGAAGTATTGGCATTCAGCAAACCTCCTTATATTATGAAAGTAGATAATTTGGACAATTTGAACGTAGTACAAAAGGCAAGTGCAAAAAAAGGAGTAAAATACAAAGCCGTTCATCAAATCGAATCTGAAAATCTGGAGAATTTTGTAAAACGCATGAAATATTTTGCCAGCATGGGAGAAGAAGTTCGCGTGGCAAAACAACTGCCAATGAAATTATTTATTTTCGATCAAAAAATCGCAGTTTTTACCTTGGAAAATAATATCAGCAATATATCACATTTCACGTTCACATCTTTTGAGCACACGGATGTAGCAAAAACTTTTACGCAGATATTTAATCAATATTGGGAAAATTCTATCCCATTGAATAAATTTATAAAACAAACAAAAAAGGAGTTGAAATCATGAAAAAAATTGTAGTATTATTAATTTTAATGATCCCTGTTTTACTTTGTTCTACAGTTATTCCGGCTGGCGATGTGAGCGGAACCTGGGATGCAGCTGGAAGTCCGTATTATATCGATGGTGAGATCACAATTCAGTCGGGAGATGAATTGCAGATCGAACCTGGAGTAGATGTTATTTTTAACGCTCATTACAAATTCATTATTTATGGCAGGATCGCAGCCAATGGAACTGCAACAGATTCAATCAGTTTTACACCTTTAGATCCATCTATCGGCTGGCACGGACTTAGATTTATTGATGGAAATCTGAGTTCTTTACCAGCTTCAGAAATCAGTTACTGTCAGTTCAAAAGAGGTTTTGCTCTGGGAGCAGATCCCGATTCCAACGGTGGAGCTATTTATTGTACAAATACTTCCAATCTTACTATCGATAATTGCTTCTTTGCGTTCAATTATTGTGAATGGGACGGTGGTGCTGTTTTTCTGGGAGACGGCTCTGATGTAGCAATATCGAATTCCATGTTTTTGGAAAATGATTGTGGATTTTATGGTGCGGGAATCATTTCCTACGCATCCGATCCCATAATTGACGGATGTACATTCAAATCAAATACTTCTTCGATTTTTGCTGCCGGATTCAGTGCCTGGGATAACTCAAACCCAGAGATTTACAACAGCTGGTTTATAGACAATTTTGCTGGAGCGTGTACTGGAATATATTGTGTAGATTCAAATGTAAAATTGGCAAACCTGATCATGTTCAATAACACAACTGATTTTGGTTCTGGAGCTGCTATTGGAATTACAAATTGCTCTACAGAAGCTTCAAATATTACAGCCGTAGATAATGAATCTCTTCTTTCCGGAGGAGCATTCTGGGTTAATGGTGGAAGCCTGGAGTTATATAATTCTATTTTGTGGAATAATTTACCAGAAGACATTTTCGTATTAAGCGGAACTGCTGATGTGTATAACAGTTGTGTAAGCGATGGTACAACAGGAACAGGTGTTATTGCCGATGATCCACAATTTGTTGATTTGAGCGGTTATGATCTTCATCTTTCCGAAACATCTCCCTGCATTGATAGTGGCGATGATACAATCGTTCCATTTGCTTTACCCATGTACGATCTGGATGGAAATGACAGAATAATTGATGGTGATTTGAGCGGAACATTGGAAATCGATATGGGAGTCTATGAATTCGTTCCTGCCGGACCAACTACCGGATTTATTGCTGGGAATGTAACCGATGTCGATGGAAATCCTCTGGAAAATGCTGAAATAAATGCTGGAACTTATACTGCAAATACAGATGTAAATGGTGATTATTCAATAGAAGTTGAAGCTGGAGATTATACTGTGTCCTGCCATTTAGATGGTTATCAGGATCCTGCAAATGTAGACGTAACTGTAATAGCTGGTGAAACTGTTACTGTTGATTTTGTTATAGAACTGATAATAACAACTGGATTCATCCAAGGAAATGTAACTGATATCAATGGAAACCCTCTGGAAAATGCTGAAATTAGTGCTGGAACTTATACTGCAAATACAGATGTAAATGGTAATTATTCAATAGAAGTTGAGGCTGGAGATTATACTGTTTCCTGCCATCTGGATGGTTATGATGATCCTGCAAATGTAGATGTAACTGTTATAGCTGGTGAAAATGTTACTGTTGATTTTGTATTAGAGCCAGAATCAGAAGCTGGAGATATTTTAAACATAACACATCTTACTCTTCTTGGAAATCATCCTAATCCATTTAATCCGAGTACAGTAATTTCATTTGCAATTCCAAGCGAAGAAAAAGTTGATATAACAATATACAATTCGAAAGGACAAACTGTTCACAAATTAACTTCTACTACTTTCTCAGCAGGAATTCACCAGGTAGAATGGAATGGAAAAGATGATAATAAAAAGATCGTAACTTCAGGAATTTATTTTTATAGGATCCAAACTGAGAATGAATCATCAATTGGAAAAATGATCTTAATGAAATAATCAACTTGTAATTGACTGTTCGCTTTTAGCTGACTGTGAACAATATAGGCTCCTGAGTTTTTCTTAGGAGCCTTTTTGTGTTTGTGAAACGGTCATCATTAATTCTGAAAATGTGATTGAATTTTCTTGGTTGATACTTTACACTTCATCACTCCACTTCTTCAATATCATAAACAACTTCAATATTCTGCACACACTCAGTAAGTTCTCTGTTCAAATCCTCTTTTGTTAATGGTATTGTTCCATCTTTTAAAGGTTTCAATTTTTCACATAAATCCTTGGGAATATCTTGATTATTAATCTTCACTATCTTTTTTGGTAACTGTGGAAAAGTCAGCATTTGTAATTTCCCAAATTTATCAACTGAAATCTCAAACCTAATACTGTTAAAATGACCATCAGCCTGGAAATAGAAAACGAAAACTTCGTATAAACCTTTCTTAATTATATCAATTTGATATTTAATAATTTCAGAGATATCCGTTTCTTCCAGTCTTCTGAATGAGATAACATCTAATTCAAATTCAGAAAGAAAACTGTAATCCATAGAGGAAAGTGATTTCTGAATCCTTTTGATACAATTCATTAAATTGTAATGCAATTTAGTTCCAGGGATTGGATCAAAACTTTTTACATCATTTTTCAGTTTGTAAAATAGTATTATTTCCTGTCTCAGTCGGTATATTTTTATCCTGAATGAATTTTCTTTTTGATTTAGATCTCTGGCTGCAAACTTTATACCTCTCTTGAATGTATGTTTCAGTAATTTTCTATCTTTTTCACTGATTATTGACTTAGGAACTTCGGATAATATTTCTGCAAATTCCGATTTCTTAGGATTGTCATAGTTCACTGCTTGATTGAGCATTATAGGATCCACATTTATATTACGCTTTTGCGATTTCAACAGATTAAGTGATTTATTTTTTGCCACAGTAAATATCCAGTTCGATAAAGTATCTATGTTCAGCACCTGTTCATTTATAAAGCATTCGATGGCAGTTAACTGCGCTATTTCACGAGCACTGTCTTCATCTGATAAATAGTGTAAAGCAACCTGATAAGCTTTTCCGGTAATCACATCATAATCCAAAGCATGTTGAGTCATCCCCCCCACTTTAATTTCTTTAATAGCATAACTTTAGCTGCGTTTTTGTTACAAATCACTTACCTCGATTGTAAATATAGTAAAAGGAGTTAATCGAGGTGAACATGAAAAGATTAAGTTTTCTTTTACTACTTGGATTCATTTTATCTGTTTCTCTATTTGGTCAACTAAATTATCCTGAAATTCCCAAAGATGATTTGGAGGATTTTGAATACACTATAATTTTCGAGGAACCAAACGGTACATACAAAATCGTGGTTGTAGGCGATGTTACATACATTGTTTACTATTAAATCAGAAGGGGGGAAAACAAAGGAGTTCAAATGAAAAAGATCACATTCTTCTTGCTAATGACTTTTGCCTTAAGCTTAGTTTATTCAAATTGTTTTGGATTAGTTATTTATGTTCAATATACTAATTCTGTACAACAAGTAACGATTGAATCTTCAAATGGATGGTCAGCTACACAACCAGGTTCACAAGGTACAACAACTTTCTATAATGTACCAACAAGTGTACAGGGTACTTATATCACTGCAACACAGGGCACATTATCAGGTGGGGCAATGTTTCCTTATCTGACGTATGAAATTACCATTACATTAGATGATGGCTCTGAGCCAGAGCCAGATCCTGAACCAAATAATGATTAAATAAATGAAACTCCCCTTCTGTTTTAAAAAGTTTAATGTTTGACAAAAAAATCAGTCATAAATTTAGGTAGGTTTTATGAAGCAGAAATTTATTTTTTTCTTATTGCAAATGGTAGTTGCAAATATTTATACAACCGAACTCACTTTGGATCATGTTCTTGATTTTGGTGTAACCGGTAATTACCAGAATTTTGATGGTGAGATTGACTTCCCTTATCTTTATACTTTTTCCACTTATGCATTTGAAGTATATTCCATTAGTGAAGAAAACGGTGAATTATCAGAAATCTCGAAACTTCCATTATCAGGTGAGATCAACTCAATACAGCATTTTGATAACTTTATTTTTGCAGCAACTGTTGATCAGGAATATGAAATGATTTCAACTTTGTATAAAATTGACATAACAGATCCTTATCAATTGCAAATCGTTGATTCAGTTAATCGAAATTACGAAGTATGGTCATTAAAAAATTATAATGGTTTCCTTGCATATCACAAAGTAATAAACGGTTTTGTAAATGGTGTTGTGTTTCTTGATCAGTATTCTTTAAATGAGATAAACACAATAGAAATTAGCAGATTTACACATGCAGTTAATGATACTATTATCGCATACGTTGATAGTAATCCTATTGATACAGTTGTTTTATACAATATCTCAGATGTAACCGATATTGAATACTTCTGTTCTGTCGATTTATCTGCTTCATCTTTGGGATTAGGATCCATTTATCCGTTGGGAAATGAGAAGATAGTAATGACTCCAAATACAGGTGTGTCTTTCTGGGATATTTCTGATTTATCCAACTGGCAGTTTCTGTCAGATTATTCAACAGTGACGCCAGGTTCTAAATTTGGAGGAGTGAATAAAATCGATGATTACCTCATAATACCCCAGCAAAATTCCGGTATTGAAGTTGTCGATATTTCCGATTATTCAAATCCGGATTTTGTGAGTTTTTGGGAATTTCCCGAATTCTTTTATTTCAATTTATACTTCAGTTTTTCTCATGTACTGTCATTTAATAGTAACTTATACTTAGGTACATTTCAGGATGGAATTTTTCATTTAGGTTTTGATAATGGTTATATAGAATATGAAGATCGAATACTAAATGATGCTTTAAGATATACAAATTCTATTTATCACAACAACCATTTAATCACAACAAGTTATAACTATGGAAGTCAGATTTATAATGTTTCCGACATCTCTAATCCATTCAAGGTAGCAACAATACTCGATAGTTGCTATATTATTCATCAGCAAGCAGTTAGTGATAAACTAATTATATCTTATTATGATCATGATGAATTTCAGTATATATCTCTTTTCGATATTTCTAATATGACGTCTCCAATATTATTATATGATTTTGCTCCAAATTTTGAATCTGATTTTATCATAAATCCGACTGAGAGTGATATAGTATATATTCAATATAGCTACCCGAATTATGTAATTAATAAGTATGACATATCGATTCCTGACAATCCTCAACTCGTTGCTAGTTTTGATCTACCTGAAGCCGTAGGAACAGGTTTTTTCAAGGACAACGTAGCTTATTTTCAAGCTCTGACAGGAAGCAATGATTTGTATATCTATAGCAACTTTGAGAATGATCAACCAATCTTGGAGAACTGCATAACTAACTTCGGGATAGATAATTACAGTCATCTTTCACATATCGGACAATATTTACAATTACTAAATCTCTCATTTAATAATAGGTATTATGATTTAACTGATCCGATTAATCCATCTCTGCAATTCGTATTAGATTCACGTTCTTATTATTGGAAAATGGAAATTAAAGATGATATTTTATTTTCAGCAAAGAACTGCACATTGAGCTTATATGATTTAAGTAACAATCCGTCAGGTCAATTACAGCCATTTGATTCGATTTTGCTAAATAGCTGGTATAGAGATTTATCTTTCGTAGAAAATGCGAATACAAATTATGCTATAGTTACACAATTAGAGTGCATTTCAATATATGAATATGAAATTCTAACTGATATTATAGATGATGAAATTTTATCCAATAACACTTCGCTCTCCAACTCTCCCAATCCCTTCAATCCACGCACCAAAATCACATATACCATTGAAAAACCAGGAAAGATAGAATTGGACATATTCAACACTAAAGGCCAGAAAGTAAAGTCACTCATCGATAGTGAACAACCGGTCGGTTCATATGAAATATATTGGAATGGAAAGGATTTGAATAACAAGTGTGTGGCAAGCGGCGTCTATTTCTGCACTTTGAAAACTGATAGAAACTGTGTCTCAAAGAAGATGATCTTATTGAAATAAAAACTTGTAATTGACTGTTCGCTTTTTGCTGACAGTAAACTATATAGGCTCCTGAGTTTTTCTTAGGAGCCTTTTTACTTTCAGAAAAACGTTGACGCCAGATTGATTTCGATAATTGTGTTTTTTCATAAATTGGAGGGTTGTGTGAATTTAAACCAAAAGATAAGGGTTATGATCGCAAAACCTGGTTTGGATGGACATGATAGAGGAGCCAAATACATAGCCAGAGCTTTGCGTGATGCCGGTATGGAAGTAATTTATACCGGAATTCGCCAAACTCCAAAGCAAATAGTGAATGCTGCCATTCAGGAAGATGTAAAATTCCTCGGACTTAGTTTACTTTCGGGAGCTCATAATTTTTTGTTCCCGAAAATCGCTGAAATGATCCAGGATAAAGTTGGAGATGAAATCATTTTATTTGGTGGTGGAGTTATTCCCGAAGAAGATATACACAGCCTGAAGAAATCAGGTTTTAAAGCAATATTCACCCCTGGTGCTTCGTCTCAGGAAGTTATAGATTTCGTACAAAATTTTAGTTAGGGAAGTATTATGAAACCCGGAAAAACTTATGTAAACAGCAGCGAAACAGTTTTATTAACTATTTCAGAAGATAATTTTGCTGCTTATCTCACGTTTAAAGAAACACCGGTATTCATCGATGAAAATGAAATATTGAAGCTTTTGAAACAGGCAAATATATCTCACGGCTATTCAGCAGCCATCAAATATAATAATCAGCGAAAACTGGAAAAAGAAGCCGGCAAACCGTTTTTGATAGCAATGGGAACTAATCCAAATTCCAAGCCGGAAATATCACTACTATTTGACCGCGCAAAATGCTTTGATCCAGATTCTTCCTTCAGTGTTTTCGAAATGGAGCAATTCGTTTCAATCGAAAAAGGACAACCTTTAGCAGAAGTTTCTGTAGCTTTATCCAGCCAGTCTGGAAAAGATATCTTTGGAAATGACGTCACAAAATTCAGCAAACATGATACATCAGTTTACAACTATATTGGAAAGGATATAAAGTTTGATAATGAAACAAACCAGCTGATCGCTATGAAATCCGGTTATCCATACATCGACAGCTCTCAAAAGATCCAGATAAAATCTGACTTTTACATCAATGAAGACCTGGAAAACGTTGATCTGAAACTACATGGTGATCTGGTTATAAATGGTGTAGTTTACAAATCGAATTTGAATATTTCTGGTGATCTGATGATCTATGGTGATATCGAAGATTGTAGGGATTATGGCATTTTTGTTACTGGTGATGTTACAATGGATTTTGCTGAGAATGCTCGTATCGTTAGTGGAGGGCAGATCAAATTCCACAACGAAGTGGAAAATTGTTTATTGAGTGCCAGCGAAGGCATCTGGGGAGAAGAAAACAGTGCAGTTATTGGTGGGATGCTGCAATCTGCAAACTCGATTTCATTATACAGTATCGGCTCCGAAAATCCCGTTATCACAGAAGTTGAAATTGCGCTTTCCACATATACAAAAGAACTGCTGAAAAGAGAAGAATTCAAGCTTAATCAACTAATTATAAACACTCCGAAAAAACAAGATCCTGATGAGAAACTGGTTCAAGATTATAACAATAAGATCAAATTCCTGGAAGAAAAATATACCAAAGAGATCGAAGAAGCAATAAAAAAACCACCCAAACGTTATAAAATCAGCGTGATAAAAGAGGTTTATCCTGAAACATTATTCCGCATTTTAAATCATTCTTCCAAAGTAAAAAGCGAAAAAGGAAAGATGATTTTTACCTTTATTGATAACGAAATGGTAATTAATAAGGTTGACAAATATGTGTAATATAAATTTATTGTATAAAAAATTAAGAAGAAGGTATTTTCATAGTGGTGTGGAAAGAAAATGAGATCATAATTTATAAAAATTTCGCTAATTATAGACGAAAGCATTTACCTGCCCCGGTAGATGCTTTTTTTTATTTTCAGCAGAATTTCATGTTTTCATGCGAACTATTTTTAGGAGATTATAAATGAGTAAGAAATTGGACATTTTGATCGAGATGCAGAAATGCGACGACATCATCGGAGAAAAAGAAAGTCTGATGCAAAGCCTTCCAGAAGAATTGAGCAGCCTGAAGGAAAATTTGGCAGTTGCAAATGCACAATTGGAAGACACACAAAAATTATTGGATGAAAACCTGAAGAACCAGAAGTTAAAAGAACTTGAAATAAAAAGCAACAAAGAAAAGATTGATAAGTATAAAAATCAACTTCTCACAATCCAGACCAACAAAGAATACAAAGCTTTGAACAGTGAAGTCAGCCATCTGGAAAACAAAAATACAGGAATCGATGATGAGATAATCGAACTCATGGAAGCAGAAGCCAATTTGCGAAACCAGGTAAAAGATGAACAGGAAATTCAGAACAAAGCTCAGACCGAACTCAATGCAAACGAAGAAAAACTGAAGAAAAAGATCATAGAAGTAGAGAAAGAGATCGATGAGATAAGAGCTCAACGAAATGAAATGGCAACCGAGCTTCCTAAATCTGTTGTAAAAAGATATGCAGCTCTTATCAAAAATAAAAATAGAAAAGCTGTTGTTTTTGAAGTAAACGGCAGTTGCAGCGGTTGTCATTATGTTATCCGCCCACAGCTTATTATCGAAATCAAAAATCGTAAGCACGTGGTAACTTGTGAAAGTTGTGGAAGAATGCTGGTTGCAAAACCAGAAAATTGATTATTATAAATAAATAAGTGTCAAAGAGGATAAAGTGTCTGTCTCAGCACCTAATTTGAAGTTTTTGAATTCAAAAACTTCAAATTAGGTGCTGGGGAGGAAAGTCCGAACACCAAAGGGCAGGATACTTTCTAACTGAAAGTCCCGGCAACGGGAAGCCAGCTCCACAGAAACAAACCGTCTCGAATTTTCGAGACAAGGGTGAAATGGTGGTGTAAGAGACCACCAGATCTCGATGTGAATCGAGATGCTCGGAAAGCCTTATCCGGTGCAATGCCAAATAGGAAAGCAATGAATCGGCCCGATTCGCTTTCGGGTAGGCAGCTAAAATCGGTCGCTTGCGAATCCATTTGGATATAGCAATATCCGATTTAGAGAAATAGACGCTCTATCACTTGTTAGGTGATAAACAGAATTCGGCTTAATATCTTCTTTGACACAGTAATATTGTAAAAAAGAAAAAAAAGGATAGATCAATGCAAAAAAGGTGGCAGATTTCTGAGCCTTTGACGGAAGAACAATTAGTACACAAAAATAAAATTATCGAAGAAATCAAATGCCCGGAATTGATAGCAGAAATGCTGATCCGCCGAGAAACAATTGATATTGAAAGGATCAAATCATTTTTCAATCCCAACCTGGATGATGTTCACGATCCATTTATTTTCCCCGATATGGAAAAAGCCGTAAACAGAATTATCGAAGCTATCCAAAATAAAGAATTAATAACTATTTATGGTGATTATGATGTGGATGGAACTACTTCCACTTCCATGCTTTACCTCGGTCTAAAAAAAATTGGTGCCAACATCGATTTTTATATTCCTCACCGCATGATAGACGGTTATGGACTTTCTCTCAGTGGAGTAGATCAGATCAAAGAAAACGGCACAGAACTTATTATCAGCGTAGATTGCGGCATCAATGCTATCGAAGAAGTTGATCAGATAAATGCTCTTGATATCGATATTATCGTAACCGATCATCACAATCCCAAGGAAATTTTACCGAAAGCTTATGCCATTATCAATCCCAAAATGGAAGAAAGTGGCTATCCCTTCAAAGAACTAGCTGGAGTGGGAGTCGCTTATAAACTCCTGGTAGCGGTTTACACAAAATTGAATTTGGATACAAGCGATTTGATTGATAAATATGTAGATCTGGTTGCACTTGGCACGATCGCTGATATCGTTCCTTTGGTTGGAGAAAATCGTATTTTTGCCAGCATCGGTCTTAAACGTCTGATAGAAAAGCATAATATAGGTTTGAATGCTCTTATCAACATTGCCGGGCTTTCTCACAAAGAATTAAATTCCAGTGATATTGTTTTTGGGATCGCTCCACGCATAAATGCTGCCGGAAGAATGGGAAGCGCTCTACGGGCTGTGGAGTTGATGGTTTCTGTCGATGAAGAAGAAAGTGAAGAACTTGCTCAAATAATTGAACGAGAAAATTCCATACGACAGCAGATTGATCAAAGAACTTTCCAGGAAGCCTGCGACATAATTGAAAAGAAATATAAAAACATGGATGAGAATTCTCTGATAGTAGTTTCTTCGGATGGCTGGCATCCAGGAGTTATTGGAATTGTAGCTTCCAAACTGGTAGAAAAATATTACAAACCAACTATCATGATAAGCTTTAAAGACGGCGTGGGAAGTGGTTCGGGAAGAAGTATTTCCGGGTTCAATTTATTCGACGCCCTGCAATCTGTAGAAGGCTATCTGGAAACTTTCGGTGGTCATAAATATGCTGCCGGTCTTTCAGTTTTGATGGAATATCTGGATATTCTGGAGAACAAACTTTCCAAATATGTGAATGAAAATGTAACTCCAGATCAGCTGATTCCACCTCTAAAGATCGAATCTTCATTGGAACTTTACGAGATAAATGAAAACCTGCTGGAATGGATGAACAAATTTGCTCCCTTCGGACCGGGAAATATGCGTCCAACCTTCTTCACAGAAAGAGTCATGATAATTGGTTTTCCTTATAATGTTGGAAAAAATCATCTCAAACTAAAAGTGATGAAAGACGGTTGCACACTCGATCTTATCGGCTTTAATCTGGGTGATTTTCTACCTTTCCTCAAAAAAGGTTCTCTGGTTGATATTGCCTATTCATTGGAATTTAACACCTGGCAGGGCAGAACCACCATCCAAGGAAAACTGAAAGATATTAAATTCGTAGAATAAGATCATGAAACCTGTTCATATTCTATTGCTATTTATTTTTGTTCTTGCATCATGCTCAGAAATTCAGTTACAGCAAAATTATGTTCCCGTCAGCTTTGAAACTATTATAGAAATTTATCCCGATTTCACTCCACAAAAATGCCTCTATTCTTCTACTTACAAAACTGCTTTCGTACAGGAAAAAGGTAATAATTTGATCCATATTTATAAATATGGCAAACGTGTAAATACGATCGGTGGAATGGGTTTTGACCAAGTAAATTTCAGCAATCTATCTGACATTACTTTAGCTCCAGACGGCAGTCTTCTGGCTTTGGATAGTTTTGCCAAAAAAATTAAAAAATTTGATGATGAAGGAAAATTTATTACTGAATTTTCTTTGAATAATTTCGTTGAGCCTGTGCTTTTTGATGTTGCTCTGGATGAAACTTTCTACATTTACGATCGCTCCCGAAATGAAATCGTTTCTACCAATTTATTCACTTCCGCCGATGATTTTCAGTTTGGTAGTTTTCAACTTCTTAAAACACCTTCAAACCTGATTTTAAATAACAATCAAATAATTATTAACGACAAAGAAAATAATGTCACACTCATCTTTGATAATTTTGGACAGAAACAAACTGAACTAACTGGTTATTATCAAATTCAAAGACAACAGAAATTTTTGTTGGAACCATATTATATTCAGCATTTACAAAGTGAATCTCGTTTTTGCATTTCCGTGCAAAAGTGGCGGAAATTTCATCAAAAAAATGGTTTTACGATTTTAGTGGGAAAATCTAAAATCCTGATAGGTAAGCTGCAATATGAAATTCGCTAATTTCTTTCGAACCTCCCATTTTTACAAACCAGCTTTAGCGGGATTAATAATGGGACTCAGCCGCCTTCCGATCCATCTGGGTTTTCTTGTATTCTTCGGTTTTATCCCACTTTTTTCCTGGTTTTCGGAAAACCGTTCCTACAAAAAACAGATCCAGGCCGGCATCGTTTTTGCCGTAGTTTATACTCTCGTGTCTCTGCACTGGATCAGCCTGGTAACTTTGGGTGGTTTTTTTGGTCTTTTCATTTTGTTTGGATTCTATTTTTCGCTACTTTTTATTCTTATAAATTTAGTCTGGAACTATTTTTCCAAGCTGAGATTTCTCTCATTTCTCTGTTCGTGGATGGCTTTTGAATATTTACAGAATTTTGGTGAATTCAGATTTCCCTGGTTTAATATCGGCTATTCTTTAGCAGATTATCTTCCTTTTATTCAAATTGCCGAAATTGGTGGTATTTACCTGATCTCAGTTTTCATTATTTCCGTCAGTTTTCTGCTCTGGAAAATGAATTCGAATTTCAAGCAGAATTTTATAATATTAAGTATTTTAATGACTTTATGGGCTGGATTTGGAATTTTACGCTTGAATACTTTGAAGATTGAAGAAACCAATACTAAAATTTCCTTGGTTCAAGCCAGCATTCCCCAGGAAATGAAATGGCAGGATTCGTTTAAAGATACAACTGTGGAAAGATATACAAAGTTGACAAAGCAAGCCGCAGAGCAGCATCCAGATATGATCATCTGGCCGGAATCGGCACTTCCGGTTTATACCCTCAAAAGTCGCGTTCATAAAAATCTTGTTCAAAAGCTGGCTAATGAAATAGATGCTGATATTTTTATGGGAATGCCGCATTATGAATTTGCCGGAAAATCACATCCTGGAGGAGAACGTTATTATTATTATAATGCAGCTACCCGTTTTGGCAAAACTGGCAAGATCGATGCTTATTATGTGAAGAATATTCTGGTTCCCTTTGGCGAGAGAATGCCCTTTTTAAAATTTCTACCGTTTTTATGGAATGTTCATCTGGGGCAGGCAAACTGGGAATACGGTACGAAACAAGAATTTTACAAAGTTGAGGATTATACTTATTCTCCGCTGATCTGCTTTGAAATTGCTTTTGAAGAGTTAACAACAAAAATGGCTAAACATGGTGTAGATTTTATCGTCAATATTACTAACGATGCCTGGTTCCGACGTTCTGCCGGAACGTATCAGCATGCAGTGATGACCAAAATTCGAGCTGTGGAAACTCGCCGTTCTATTTATCGTTGCGCAAATACTGGTTTTTCTATGATCGTTTCTCCCACCGGAGAAGTTTTGCAGCAATCCAATTTATTCGAGCAGACGATCCTTTCCAATAATTTGTTACTATGTACTCAAAATTCTTTCTTTACAGAATATTTCTGGTGGTTTCCAATTGTTTTTGTGTTTGGAGCAGGTATAATGCTAATTTGGATAATCGTGAAAAAGAAACTTAAATTCAAGAAAAGTGAACAGAATGATCCTGTGATCTTGTCTGAATGAGAATAAAATGAGTAAATTTTATTATACGATCGGTGAAGTTTGTAATTTGCTGGACCTGAAAGCGCATGTTCTGCGTTATTGGGAAAAGGAATTTCCACAGGTAAAGCCACGCAAAAGATTGGGTCGAAATCGCCGTTACACACCGGAAGATATCGAGCTTTTAAAAAAAATTAAACACATGCTTTATGAGCAGCGACTTACAATCGAAGGTGCTCGTAAAAAACTGAAGGTAGTAAAAAAACAACCAAACCAGATTGAACTTGATTTTACAGTCGATAAGAATGAAGTGAAGAAAAAGATAATCAGAGAATTGAAGGAAGTAAAAGAGATTTTGGAAAGACACGAAGATTAGTAGCTGTGAAGGAAATAAAGAAAATTCTTAAATTTGACTCTCCCCGTGGCAGAGCCAAGGGGTATTTCGCCAAATTTATTTCAGCAAGCTGAAAATCGAATTTTCATTATTTACCCCTCTCCGGCACACGCCGGATCTCCCCTCAAACAGGGGAGAAAATTTGGAAAATCCCGATGCAGAGCAACGAGAAATTCTTTCGATTAATTCTGAACTTATCGAAAATTTTGAGTAACTCTACGAACTTCAACTGTTTGGATATTCCGAACAGTTTCAAACAATTTAACTATTTCCATTTTGGAAACAGTTCAAAATGAAGGCAGCAGACAGGTGAAGAGGAACATTGAATACTACAACCTGGATGCAGTTATTTCAGCAGCAGCATTTTTCCTTTATAAATATGTTTATTTTCGGTCCTGATTGAATAAAAATACATTCCACTTGAAACTGGTTTTCCTCTGTCGTCAGTTCCATTCCAGGTGAGGGAACCTGTGTGACTTTGGGAAGGGTTGACGGGGAGAGTTTTCACTTTCTGCCCTTTCAGATTGTAAATTTCAATTCGTGATAATTCGTGTGAATTCGCCTGCCTGCTCGTAGCATTGCGAAGACTGGTGATTTCAAAATATATCGTTGTACTTGGATTGAATGGATTTGGATAAACCTTGAATTTTACTGGTTCTGTTTCCAGTTCATCATCAATTGATACTTCTTCCGGAATAAATACAATTCTGAAACCAAAGTCAAAATAGCTGTGATCCTGATAATTTCGGGATCGCTGGACAGCAGAAACTTGTGAAATTGGACTCATCCAACCGGCTCCACGAATCACTTTTCTTATTCCGTTATCGGGTCCAGTCGGATCAATTTGGCAAGCAATAGAATATTCATCGAACCAGTCATTACACCATTCCCAGACATTTCCGCAAAATTCAGAACAACCCAGTTCACTGTCTCCGTTCGGTGAATAAATTCCCACTTCTGCTAAACCTCCAATTCCCAGGCCAAAACAATTCACTCTGGTAGAATCCGGCGGTTCATTTCCCCAGGGATAAAAGCGCTGGTCATTATATCTTGCAGCATATTCCCATTCGGCTTCAGTTGGAAGTCTGAATCCACTTTCAGAATAGATCTGGCACTGCCACGAATTCAGGTCATATAACTCAGAAAACCCATGAATCCGACTAAGAATATTGCAATAAAATGCTGCTCCGTACCAGGTCAGCTCCACAACAGGAAACTGCTCCATTCCCGCTGAAAAAACAAATTCAAACCCAGTGAAATCTATCATACATGTATTTGAATCAAGATCTAAGAGTTCCTGTTGATCACCATTTAGATTTTTCACACTTTCTTCTGGAATTATCAGTAATTCTTCTTCGGATAGAGCATAGTTCAAGACATCACAGAATTCCAAAACAGTAATCTCAAATCTGCCAATTTCAAAATTGTTGGTAAGTGTTACAGGATGTTCAATTAATCCTAAACTGTCAGCACCCATCACAAAGCTTCCAGCTGGTATTTCGATCATTTCCGGTGTTTGACCCGCCAAAGGCGAACAAACCAGAATGATCAAAGCCAAAGCTACAATCTTCCTACTTTTTTCAATCATTATCAAATTCATATTTTGATGAATGAAATGATGATCGTTTTTGTGTCAATTGTTTCAGAAATTATTTGCCAGAACTGGTAGAGAATTTATTTGTTCACATATGAAGAATAAAGAAAAAATTTTAACAAACATCATCGATTGGGCAGAGACGATCGACCAGATCAAAGTGATCATTCTGGAAGGCTCACTGGCTGCCGGTGAAGAAAAGGATGAGTTATCCGATTTCGATATCAATCTTTTTGTGGAAGACACTGAGCAATTCCTGCAAAATGATGAGTGGTTCACACAATTCGATGAAATCGTCGTTTTTCAAAAAGAGAGAACTTTTTATCGAGATACATTCATTCGCACGAGATTGGTGATCTACCAAAATTCCCGCAGAGTAGATTTTTCGCTGTGGCCGGTTTCAATTCTGGAAAGCTGGATAAAGAATCAGGAATTGCCGGAATTTTACAAAAACGGCTATGAAATTTTATTAGATAAATTGAATATTGCAGACAACTTAACCAAACCTTCTTACGATGGTTACCCGGTAACTAAACCTTCAAAAGATGTTTTCCTGCAAACGATCTACAACTTCTATTTCGAAGCTGCTATCATTGCCAAATATCTGTCTCGAGGAAATCTCTGGTTTGCCTGCAAACTTTCAAATGGACCGATCAAATATTTTCTGCAGCAGATGATAATCTGGCAGGCAGCAGAAAAAGCAAATTGGAATCTGCAGGGAATGAACAGTCTGGGCAAAAATCTGGAAGAGAAGATATCTGCAGATATTATTCAAAAATTGCACAAAACTTTCTCAAAGTATGATTTAAATGATTGCTGGAAAAGCCTGTTTTTTATGATTGAAATGTTTGATGAGATTTCCAAGAAATTATCAGTAAAATTTGAAATTGAATATCCTGATAAAAAGATTGGAAAAGTAATGAATTATATCAATAAAATTAAATCTCGTCACGCAGATCAGGCTACCGAAAAATCAATAAACTGTTGCAAGAGCTGCGAAAATAAAAGTTTCGCAGCGGAAGCAATGAAACAAGAAAGAAGTGAAAAACAATAATCAATTCAGTAACCACTTGTGTCATCCTGAGCGAAGTCGAAGGACGGTTATGAAAAAAGGAAGAAAATGATAAAATATACATCGGAAATTAATAATTTAAAACCCGAAATGCTGACCGGATTTTTCGTTGGCTGGCCAAATTCGCCTTCCCCCAAAAAGCATTATGAAATCCTGCAATACAGTTACAAGTTTTTGGCAGCAGTTGAAGATGGAAAAGTGCTTGGATTTATCAATGCAATATCGGATGGAGTTCAGGCGGCTTATATTCCGCTGTTAGAAGTTTTGCCGGAATATCAGGGAAAGGGAATTGGCCGGAAACTGGTGGAATTGATGCTGGAAGAATTGAAGGAATTTTATATGATCGATCTGGTTTGTGATGAAAAAATGACAGGTTTTTACAATAAATTTGGCTTGCAGAAATTTACCGCAATGGGAGTTAGAAATATGGAGAAACAGAATGGAGAATGTAGTGAACTTCGGCAAACTGCATCACATAGAGATCTACGTGGATGATCTGCAAAAGACAAAAGAATTCTGGAGCTGGTTTTTATCAGAATTAGGTTACAGAAAATTTCAGATTTGGGAAAGCGGAATCAGCTTCAAGCTGGCAGAAACTTATATCGTTTTTGTGCAGACCGAAGAGAGATATCGAGACGTAAAATATCATCGCTGCCGTTCCGGCTTGAATCATCTGGCCTTTCATGGTTCCAGCAGAGAATCCGTAGATGATTTAACGGCAAAACTGCGAGCAAAGGGAATCAGAATTTTGTATGAAGATCGCCATCCATTTGCCGGAGGAACAGATTATTATGCAGTATTTTTTGAAGATCCGGACAGGATGAAGGTGGAAGTGGTGGCGGATTAACCAATAATCTGCGTACAATTGGGTTCAATTATATTCACATAGCTCCGGCTGCCAGTTCTTAATACTTCCTGCAGCAGGAGCTGCCCAAGATCAGCATTTCACAGCGGGAGCTGTGAAACGAGGATAAGGAAAATATGAAGAAAAAGAAAATAGAGCTTTCCCAAGAACAAAGAGAAAAGATTATCGAAGAAATTATCAGTTTCTTTTACAATGAACGAAATGAAGAAATCGGTGAGCTGGCAGCTATTTTACTATTGGATTTCTTTACGAAAAAAATTGGTCCGTTCTTCTATAATGAAGGAATTAAAGATGCTATTAAATTCATGCAGGAACGCGTGGAAGATATGTTTGGATTGGAGATCTGAAATTTGTTTATTTCCTGAGTTTTAATTTCAGACAAAAAGCCGGATCGCTTTTACGACCCGGCCTGTTTGAGGAGAACGCACGTCAGTTTTCAGTATTTATTTCCCTTACTTAAGTGCATTTTATGCTACTTATCTTCCTTGCAATGTTCCATTTTCTTGTTTTGCATCTTCCTGTTTTGATGTCCCATCATTCTCATTTCTTTTGCTTCTTCCTGCTGTTCAGGAGTTAGTTCATTCCACACATCTTCGTGATGATCGATCTTAGCTAAAGCTATATCTTTCTTCCGATCATAAATTTTATCAGTCAGCTTTTTTACTTTTGCAAAATCCTGATCCATCATGGCTGTTTTTTTATCGACTTGCAGGATTTTCTCATCAGCGTGTAACTGAATCATTTTCTTATCATGAGCTATTTTGAGTTCATCGATCTTGTCTTTTTGTGCATCAGTCAAATCCAGATTTTCACACAACATTCCCATTGGATTTCCCATGCCATGATGCTGCATTTCCTGGTTCATCATCTTTTGATTTTTTCTACCTTGCCAGCCATTTCTTTCGCCCATTCCATCAAATGCTGCCAATGCAGCTGCAATTCCTACTACTAATACCAGTGTTACAATTATTCTCTTCATTTCTTCCTCCATTTTTTTTCTTTTTTTTGGGTAAATTGTTCAATTTACTGAGTTCGGAATTATTGAACATTTCCAACTTTTCACTTCTATTTTTGGTAAATATTAAAACTTATTCTTTATTTTTCTACCCGGGTGTCTTTCAAAACGTCTTTCATGCATCTGCATTTGTCCAAATATCCGTTTAGCCTCTTCAGCACTCATTTTTTTCCGAAGCTCGATCATAGATTTTCCGATCTCAGTTTCCATTTCCATGTGTTTTTCTACACTTATTCGCATCATTTCCAAAGCTTTTTCTTCTTGAAAATCAGGAGCGACGAGAGATTTTAGGAAATCTTTTTTACTTTCGGTAAATTCTCTGCCGCATACCTGTAATTCATCTCTTTTTTCATAGAAAAACTGCCTGGCTGGCGGTCTCATTTCGTGGGGATGGATAGCCGCACGAGGAAAAGGTGCAAAGAAAAACCTGTAAGCAAAACCACCCAGAAAAGCAAGATTGAATGCCAGCGATATGAGCAGCAGGTATTTTATGTTTCGCGTTTGCATTATTCTTCTCCTTCAAAAAAACTGTAAAGAGTCTCTTCTCCAAAATTGAAAACACTGCTGCTGGCTGTTGTGGAATTATCAGGAAATGATTTTTGATAAGTAACGTCTGCCAGAAGAATTCCAATTAAAAAGGAAATTGCCATCGAAGCTGCGATGGAAAAGCTGACAATTCTTTTACCGAACCAGTAATGTTTTGTTTCCATTTCTTGTACAGTAGCCAGAATTCTCTGATTCAAGTATTCTGGAACTTCTTCTTCTTCATATTTATCCAGGAAAGAACTCAAGTTTGTGATCTCGCGTAAATTCTGCTGGCAAGCCGAGCAGCTTTTCAAATGCTTTTGAATTTCTTCAAATTCATTTTTAGAAAGCTCACCGTCGGCATAAGCATTCAATTTATGCGAATATCTGCATTCTTTCTTCTTCATTTTTCTCACCTCTGCTTTTAAAGACTTTTTTTCGCTTCATTTCCTGCGAAATTATTTTTTTTAGTTTTCGTTTGGCACGTACCAACCTGCTATCCACTGCCTTTTCTGTTGTTTCTAAAACTTTTGCAATTTCTCTGTAACTCATTTTCTGATAAAACTGCATCTCCAATATGGTAGCATATTTTTGTGGCAGTTGGGAAAATGCTGACTTAAGAATTTCAATATTTTTATTATTTATTTCTGCTTCTTTTTCTCCGGCAGGAAGATGCTCCATCTCAGAATAATTGATAGAATGTTTATCGCGTTTTTTTCTTTTTTTGATAAGGTTTAGAGCTCTGTTGTGAGCAGTTCTATAAAGATAGGAAACATGAGCTTCCTGGCTGATCGTTTCCATTTTTTTGTAAAAGGCAACAAAGGTTTCCTGCAAAATGTCTTCAGCATCTTCGCGGTTGCGCAGAATTTTGAGAAGGTAGTTGAATATCTTCTTATTTTGCTTCCGCAATATCTGCTCGAAACTGCTTCTCTCCATTTCCCTCAAACCTTTTTTAATCATTCTCTATCATATTTCTCACTTGCTATTCTATATGACAATAAATAAATTTTTTCCTGTGGAAAAACAAAATATTTTTTCTCCCAATAAAATTCCTTGCCAGATGAAAGCTTACATTTTTTTTTGTCCAACCTGATGAAAATTAAGTGATTAGGAAGGTGAATTATGTCGAAAGTTTGTGATATTTGCGGCAAAGGCGCACAGGTTGGAAACAACCGAAGTCATGCTTTGAACGCCACAAAAAGAAAATTCTATCCTAACCTTCAGAAAATGAAGGCAGAGATAGATGGCAAAGTAAAAAAAGTAAGAGTTTGCTCTACTTGCATCAAAAGCAACAAAGTAAAAAAAGTTGTATAATTTTAAGTTATAATAAAGAAAGACCCTTTGCGGAACTTTATTCTATTAAAGACCCAGTAGCGGTCTTTTTTTTTATGCTCAAAAAAATCCTTTACGATAAAATCAGAAAATCTGAAATTTGTATTAAATAAACAGCGGAGTGTAATATGGAACTTAGATTAGAAAAAATCGATTTCCCGGAAGATTGCAATATCATTTTCGGAATGTCACACTTCATTAAAACAGTAGAAGATTTGTATGAAGCCTTGGTAAATTCTGTACCCGGGATCAAATTTGGAATGGCTTTTAACGAAGCTTCCGGTCCCTGCCTGGTTCGCAAGGAAGGAACCGACAATGAATTGATGGGAATCGCGGTGGAAAATCAGAGAAGAATTGGTGCTGGTCACACTTTTCTTATCGTGATGCGAAATGCTTTTCCTATCAACGTGCTGCCGGCTGTAAAATCTTGTCGAGAAGTTGTGAACATCTGGTGTGCAACTGCAAATCCGGTTCAGGTAATTCTGGCAGAAACCGATCAAGGTCGTGGTGTTTTGGGAGTTGTAGACGGATTTTCTCCAAAAGGAATAGAGCTGGATACCGACATCACAAATCGCAAAAAATTCCTGCTGGATATCGGTTACAAAAGATAATCTGAAATTCTGAATGAGAACATTTTTAGCTTTGGATCTTCCCGATCCAATTAGGCAGATTATATCCAGTCTCAGCTCCGAGCTTCAATCATTAAATGTTTCAGGAATTAATTGGGTAGAATCGGAAAATCTGCACATCACTTTTCAATTTATCGGAGATACTCATCAACATCATATTTTGGAGATCACCGATTTTCTGGAAGACATTTTCTCACAGATGCAATCCATTCATTTTTCCGAACCAAAACTTCAAATTATTCCGCAAAGAGATCCCAGAATTATCTGGCTCAGCCTGCAAACTAATCACAAGAAAATATTTCAAGCTTCTCGAAAAATAAAGGAAAAACTGCTTGAAATGGGCTATAAGCTGGATAAGAAGCCGTTAAAATTTCATATAACTCTGGGCAGAATAAAAAAAAGATTGCCAAAATTCTTCATTCAAAAAATATTAACTACAGAGTTAAAAACGATCGGTTTTGATATTTCGGAAGCTGCTCTTTATCAGAGTTTTTTGCGACCGGAAGGACCGGTGTACGATAAGATTGTTAAATATGAGTTTTAAAAAGGAGAAAACATGAGTGTAAAAGATAAAAATTCAGCTTTGAAAACAGCATTAACCCAACTCGATAAACAGTTTGGCGTGGGAACTGTGATGCGTCTCGGCGATAAACCGAAAGAAGATATTAACGCAATTCCAACCGGAGCGATAAATCTGGATGCAGCACTGGGAATTGGGGGAATACCACGTGGTCGAGTTACCGAAATTTACGGACCGGAAGCATCGGGGAAAACCACGATTGCTCTGCATTGCGTAGCTGAAGCACAAAAACAGGAAGGTGTAGTCGCCTTCATCGATGTGGAACATGCGCTCGATCCGGTTTATGCCGCAAGTATTGGTGTAGATACCAATAATCTTCTGCTTTCTCAGCCTGATGGTGGTGAGCAGGCTTTGGAAATCGTAGAAACACTGGTGCGCAGCAGCGCTATCGATCTGATCGTAGTTGATTCTGTAGCAGCTCTGGTTCCCAAAGCAGAGATCGAAGGAAACATGGGAGATTCTCATGTTGGCTTGCAGGCTCGTTTGATGTCTCAAGCTCTAAGAAAACTAACTGGAATTATCAGCAAATCAAAAACCGCTGTTATATTCATCAATCAAACCAGGATGAAAATCGGCGTTCCTGCTTATGTAAATCCCGAAACTACTACCGGCGGAGTGGCACTTAAATTTTATTCTTCTGTTCGCTTGGAAGTACGTAAAGTCGGTTCGATAAAAAAAGTGGGAGCAGAAGCAGAAATCATTGGTAATAAAACTCGTGTAAAGATCGTAAAAAATAAGTTCGCGCCACCCTTTAAAAAAATAGAATTTCCTATCATGTTTGGTGTGGGAATTTCTCATCTGGATATTCTCATCGAAATTGCAGTGCAACATGATATCGTGAAGAAGAGCGGTTCCTGGTTCTCTTATGGAGAAACCAAAATCGGCCAGGGTTCGGAGCGCGTAAAAGATTTTCTGAATGAAAACGAAGAAGTTTTTTCCGAAATCGAAAAAGAAGTAAAAATTATTCTCGGACTCATAAAAGAAGAGGACGATGAAGGTAAGGACGAAGAATAAAACCAAAACTATTTTCATCGTTTCAATAGATGAAGAAATTTGGGGAACTCTGCCAGCCAGAGTTCTCCGTTTTTTTTCTATTTTGCCCGATCGGGAAAATGATATTCCCGACATCAAAAAAGCAGATATAATCAATGAAATTGAGATATTCAATTGGGATAAATTACTTAATTTTTTAGCTTATCGTGAACGTTCTATCTGGGAATGCAAAAATTTTTTAAAACAACAATTCCTGCCTTCCCAACTTATAGAAAAACTGCTGAAAAAAGCTGTGGAAAAGAACTTCGTAAATGATGAACGTTTTGCTGAAATGTATGTGCAGGATCTCACCTCTAAGAACAAGAACGAAAGACAAATACGTTCCAAACTGATTGCAAAACACATCCCTGAAAATGTAGCTGAAAAAGTGATATCAGAAAATTTTTCTGTGAAGAACAAAGAACAAGTTTTGTCTGTCAATTATCAAAAAGCTGTCAGCAAATTTTACAGCCTTCCCACCCAAAAAAGAAAAGAAAAAATACTTAACTACTTGACCCGAAAAGGATTTTCTTATTGGGATGTAAAACAGAAAATGGATGAGGAAGGTTATTGATGAGCAAGGTTGAAAAGATCAGATATTCCTACGATCAGATCCACGAAATTGTGAAAAAGATGGCAGAAAAAATAACAGAGAAATATGGCAAAATAGATATCATAATCAGCATCGCTACCGGCGGTTGGATTCCCGCCAGAATTCTGCGAACATTTCTTCCTCATTCAGAGCAGCTTCCACTTCCTTTGTATTCCATCGGAATTATAAATTACGACAGCCGAGATAAACTTCTCAGTGAAGCGATCATCGTTCAGGAATTACCGGCAAAGTTGAATTTGGAAGGTAAAAATGTGTTGCTGGTGGATGAAGTAGCAGATTCGGGCGGAACGTTTATCAAAGCGGCAGAATATATCGAATCCAAGAATCCAGAAAAGTTAAGAACGGCAGTTTTACATCTAAAAGAACAATCCAGCTTCAAGCCAGACATCGTAGGAGAATTTGCCGGAAATAATTGGATTGTTTACCCGTGGGATGCAAAATGAAAACATCGGATTGTTGGCAGATAATCCGATTGTTTTTGATAACAGATTCAAACGTTCCGAAGAGCTCCGCACATTTGGAAGTTTAAGGTGAAAAATGAAAAAACATATTTATAAAGAAATCGTAATTCCGGCCAAAATAACGAGAGTTTGGAAAGCCTGGACTGTGAAGGAAGAATTGATTAAATTCTTTTCTCCCGAAGCTGAAGTTGAGATGAAAATCGGTGGAAAATATGAGATGTATTTTCTGGTTGATAACCCTGTCGGAACGCGCGGTGGAGAAGGAAATAAAATTTTGAGTTTTCTGCCGCATAAAATGCTGTCTTTCAGCTGGAATGCACCGCCGCAATATCCAGAAGTGCGCAAAGAAAAAACCTGGTGCGTGCTTTTCTTTGATAAATTAGATTTAACTTCCACTAAAATCAGATTTTATCATCTTGGCTGGCAGGAAGGTGATGAATGGGACCAGGTTTACGATTATTTTCAGAAAGCCTGGGATTATGTTTTGGGAAATTTACAGAAATATTTTGAGAAAAAATAAGTGTCGCCGAGCTTGTTTCATCCGTCAGGTGCCGACACCGTCCTGAGCTTGTCGAAGGACGAAGAGAAATTAAGGTTAATTTTCATTAAATTTTGAAATGGTTTTTAACCCCCTGTGTCCCCCTTTCCAGGGGGAAATGAGGAAAAAAAGGAAAAAGTCTATCATGAAAAAAGAAAAGAAAATTACAGTCTCGGAAATAGTTAATCACATCCATAAAACTGCTCATCCCGATTTAGCATTCAATTGGGATAATGTGGGATTTCAAATTGGTGATGGAAATCAGGAAGTGAAGAAAATCCTGCTTACTCTGGATGTGACGGAAAATGCTATCAACAAAGCGATCAAAGAAAATATCGGTCTCATCATTTCTCATCATCCGTTTATTTTCAAACCGCTCAAAAAGATTACCAATCCGCTGTATCTCAAACTGATCAAAAACGACATCGCAGTTTTCTGCGCTCACACAAATCTGGATGTGATCAAGAAAGGTGTAAATTCTGCTTTGGCAGGAAAGCTGAAGCTGCAGAATATTGAATTTCTAACTTCAGATTCCGGTGCTTCAGTTTATCATGTTGCTGTTTATGTTCCAGCCGGAAATATGGTGGAAGTTGCAAATGCAGTTTTTGAAGCAGGTGCAGGAATAATCGGAAACTACAGTAACTGCATGAATGATTACGAAGTGAGTGGACAGTTCATTCCGAAAGAAGGAAGCAATCCCATCTTGGGCAGTCAGAATAAACTGGAAAAAGTTGTGGAACGTAAATTTGAATTTTTCGTCGATTCGTTTAAACTTCCCAAAGTTTTGGATACGATGAAAAAAGCTCATCCTTACGAAACTCCGGCGTTTGCCGTTTATCCGCAGGAAAAACCGAATGAAAATTATGGTTTGGGAATGCTGGGAAATTTAACTCAGGAAATGACTTTGGAAGATTTTACTGAATTTGTAAAAATAAGACTGAAAGCTCCGTTTGTGAAGTTATGGCCGGCAGATAAAAAGAAAAATATTCTGATCAAAAAAGTGGCAGTTTGCGGCGGCAGCGGAACTTCTCTTATTCCTCAGGTTTATGGAAGAGCAGATGTTTTTGTTTCGGCAGATTTTACTTATCACACAATTCTGGACTGTAAAATTCCCCTGATTGATGCAGGACATTTCTACACCGAAAATCCAGTATTGCAGAACCTGAAAGAAATGCTGCAGGAATTTGAACTGGAAATTTTAGAACTTAGTCCAAAACAACATGAGATAAAGAAATTAGAGGTTTTGTAAAATATTCCAACATTGCATTGTTATATTTTTTAACAATTATTCTTGACGCATAAACTCTCTGAATTAACTTATCCCGCAGGAGGATAAAAATGTTTGATTTCAATAAAAAAATGGGGATAAGAATAAAAGAACTAAGAGAGGAATTAAATCTGTCTCAAAGTGAATTTGCCGGCAGATTAAATCTGCGCAGAGAAGCCATAACCAATCTGGAAAATGGTAAACGTAAAATTACCGCCGAAGAATTGGCAAAAATCTCGAAAATTCTCAATATTTCAATCGATGCTCTGCTAAACCCTGAAAAGGACATTTCAGTTATTTTAGAAAAAGAAAAGCAGATTCCTAAAACTAATTCTGAGATCCGTATTAATGTTCCTCAAAAAAACATAAATAAATTCAAAGAAGTTTTACTCTATATTTTAAATAAGGTTGGTTCAAAACCAAATATCGGTGAAACTGTTCTATATAAAATCTTATATTTCATTGATTTTGATTTCTATGAAAAATATGAAGAACAATTGATCGGTGCAACTTATCAAAAGAATAATTATGGCCCTACTCCCAAAGAATTTATTAAGATCGTTTCTGAAATGGAAGGCAAAGATCTACGAAAATTAAAGGATGAATATTTCAAATATCCACAAACAAAATACCTGCCTCTGCGAGAACCGGATCTTTCAATTCTGGAAGCAAGGGAAACGCAATTAATCGATCATGTTATTGCCAAGCTTGCCGATATGAATGCAGCTCAAATCAGTGAATATTCTCATGGAGATGTTCCCTGGCTTACAACTGAAGATAGCGCTATCATTGATTATGAAAGTGTGTTTTATCGTACAGCTCCATATTCAGTTAGAAATTAATCTATGCAACTCGCTTTTTCGAAAGAATTTAAAAGAGATTTGAAGAAATTAAAGAAACCGTTTCGTACTCTTGATTCTGACCTGCAGAATTTCATCAAAGTTCAGATCAAACTTTTCCATGAATTGAAACTCGATAACCAGGGAATTGTTGAAATTTCCGGTTTGGGAATCGAATATCCCAAAATCTTTAAAGCTCGGAAATTTGCCTGCCGTTCATTAAAAGGAACAGGCTCTCGCAGTGGAATCAGAATTATTTATGCTTATTTTCTCGATCAAAATAAGATCGAATTCATCGAGATTTATTACAAAGGTGATAAAGAAAATGAAGATCAGGAAAGGATTGAAAGCAAATATGGATAGAAAGAAATTATGGCTTGAAATATATCAATTCATCGGTCGATTCATGAATCGACCAAAAAAGATTCCTTTCAAAAAAATTCAATTACTCGTGTGATTCGGGAATCACACCAACAAAGGCGAAAAATGTTGATTTCAAAAGTTATTGGAAAATTCAAAATGCAATCTGCAAAAGAAATAAATATTATACGAGAAACACCTGGAAAAAGAGTTTGGCAACGTAGATATTATGATCATATCATTAGAAATCAACAAGATTTGAATAACACAAAACATTACATCATCAATAATCCAAAAAATTGGATTGGAGATGATAATTTCTTGGAGATATAAATTTGGATATTCCCCTCTGGATGTCGGAATTCATACAGAATTACGGAATAATTGCGTTATTTGTAACATCGTTCATTGCGGCTACGATCGTGCCGGCAAGTTCGGCGGCAATTCTACTGGCAGCGCTGGCTGCCAAAGCCCCGGTTGTGCCTGCTTTCATTGCCTGTTCGGTTGGCAACAGCCTGGGTTGTGCTGCCAATTACTGGATGGGTTATCTGATCGGGAAACCGCTCATTCCCAAATTGGAAAAAAGCAAAAGCGGACGCAAAGCTCTGGAATATTCACAAAAATACGGAACCTGGAGTCTGCTGCTTTCCTGGACGCCTTTTCTGGGAGATCCACTCACAATCGCGGCTGGAATTTTCCGGGTAAATTTCCTTAAATTTTCGTTGATCGTTTATTCTTTGCGGATTGTTGGTTATGCTTTGATTGCGATATTTTTTGTTTAGTTTAAATATAAACAGCCTTCCCAAAATTGAGAAGGCTGCATTCAAAGAAAATCTTTATCTATTTAAATTCTAAGGTTACTTTATCTTTTGTCTCTGCTTTCACTCCAGGAAAATCCATCATCATATTTTCCATTTGTGTTGGTTGCATTTCTTCCATTTTCTTCATCAATAAGACAGATTTTTCATCTTTCATCAATTCAGCAAAAATTATTTCCTGCAAAATAATCTCATTTCCATTTATATGATCTGCATCGGAATCTGTAATGGTACCATTCACCACAATTTTTGTAGAAACTTCCATGTCGGCATAAAGTGTTTGAGCCATTTGCATTGCCTGCTGCTGTTCTTCATCAGTTATTTCTTCCATTTCTTCGTCTTCCCATTCCATATCTTCCGGTGTTTCTTCCATTTCTTCTTTCGGGAAAATAATTTCCAATTTTGCCTTCTTTCCTTTATGAAATTTGAAACTGAGATTATCCTGAACTGAACTTCCCATGCCCATATCCATCATTTCACCAGCGGCATCTTCGGCAATTGTCAATTTTTCTATGTCTGGAAAAGAATAGGTAACTTCATAACCTTTCAAACTGTTTTTATGAACCGCTTTACTACTTACATACTTAACGCCTTCGCCGTATTTGGAAGCATCAGATTTCAACTGTTCCACATCATGATAAGTGCTTTCTCCACCAGGCTTTTTGCCCAATTCCGAAGATAGCAGAAACATCTCCACGATCGTTCCGCTGCCGTCTTTGTTCACGTTGATGATACGATGCGACTGAAAACAGCCAGCTAATAATAATACCATTCCTAAAATTACGACAAATAATGCTTTTTTCATTTCCCTTCCCCTTTTTCAATAAAATATCTTATTTATTTTACTCGCTATCCTTCGACTTCGCTCAGGATGACAGGCTTTTATCAGTGTCTATCCACGTAAATCATTGAGCTATTTTGTTCGCTTTTATCCGTTGCAAACTTACCCCTTCAAACCACTCGATGCGAAACTGGCGATGATCTGCTTCTGAGCAATTACAAATAGAATTACCAGCGGCAAAATGCTGAAAGTGGAGGCAGCCATCAGCAGCGAAGTTTGCGTGGAAGCTTCCTGAGAGAAATAACTGAGTCCAACCTGCAGTACGCGCAGTTCCGGGCTGTCAGTCATGATCAGTGGCCACATAAAACTGTTCCAGCTGCCGATAAATCCAAAAATCGCCGCTGTTGCGATCACCGATTTGGAAAGCGGTAACACGATCTTCCACAAAATCTTGAAGCGGCTGCAACCGTCTATTTCTGCAGCATCGAAAAGATCACGCGGAATGGTTTTGAATTGCTGACGCAGCAGGAAAATCGTGAAAATATTGGCAATCCAGGGCACGATAAGAGCCTGATAAGTATCTATCCAACCCAGATGATTCAAAAGCACGTAAGATGGAATCAGGTAAACCGGCTGCGGAACCATCATCATACTGATAAAAAGATAGAAAATAAAATCCTGACCTTTGAATTTCATCGTGGCAAATGCATAAGATGCCAGCGATCCCGTTATCAAAACGCCGATAACCACACAACACGAGACAATGATCGTGTTCAAAAAATAGCGACCGAAAGGAACTTTATTGAACGCTAAAGCAAAATTTTCCCAATGCAGTTTTACCTTTTTCTCATGCCGGATGGCTGTATTTGGCACTTTAGCATAAGAACGTATACGATTCATTTCTACATCAAAAAGATGAACATAAGAGCTGTCTGCATCTTCTTTTACAATCGTTGCGTAATAATCTTTTCCGTTTTCTGTGTAGATGTCAGATTCTTCGAAAAAAGAAAATCCCACATTGCCTTTATTCACTTCCAATTGAGATTTTACAGAAGTTGTCAGCATCCAGGCAAAAGGAATTACCATGACAAGTCCGCAGAAACCCAAAATAAAATAAGTAATTATTTTTTTGAAATTCATGCTGACCTCCTAATAATGAACCTTTTTTTCCAGTTTTTTCTGCAGCATAGTCAAGCCGAGAATTATCGCAAACAATACAAGTGCAATTGCACTGGCATAACTTAAATTATTACTTTCACCAAATCCCTTGTCAAACAGGAAATAAACGATCACTTTGGTTGTTCCGAGAGGTCCACCAACCGGAGGTCCGGTCATCAAATAAATTTGCGAGAAAACCTGAAATGTAACAATCGTTGTCATCATCAAAACGTAATAAGTAGTTGGAGAGATCAGCGGCCAGGTTATTCTAAAGAATTGCTTTATCTTTCCTGCTCCATCGATATCCGCAGCTTCATAATACACGTTGGGAATGTTTTGCAATCCTGCCAGATAGATGATCGTATTGTATCCGAGTCCTTTCCAGATCGTTACAATAATTATCGAAAAAAGTGCCAGAGAAGGTCCACCAGCCCAGGTAGGAATTTCAATTCCCATGCTGCCGAAAAGAAGCTGAAAAATTCCGCGGCTTTCTGCCAGCCATCCCAATGGATCCAGACCGATCTTTTCCAGAAAATAATTTGCTAATCCGGATTGCTGGTTGAAAATGATCTTCCAGACAATAGAAATAGCAACCATCGAGGTTACAGTTGGCACAAAATAGACCGAACGAAAAAAACTCTTCAATTTTTTGATGCCGTTCAATAGATTAGCAAAAAATAACGATAGCACCAAACTGATGGGAACCACAAATATTACCAAATAAAATGTGTTTACCAGCGATTGCCAGAATTCCTTGTCGTGCATCATGTGAACATAATTATCAAAGCCGATAAAATCTCCTGCCCCGGTTACCGTCCATTCAAAAAAACTAACGATGAAGGACAGGACAATTGGAATGAGACGAAAAACCAGAATTATTATAAAAGCAGGCAGCAGATAAAGATAAGGACCGAAATCAAACTTCTTTTTTTTCATAAATTTTCCTCAAATTATTCTTTGCAAATAATTATAGTGCGAGATTGAATGTCAAATGAATAATAAAAGCAAAAAAAATATTTGACAGATTTAAAGTTCTCAAAAATTTTACCTACCAGTCGGTAAGGAGGGGAAGTGAAAAAGACAAAAACTGTTATCGTGAAAACAGCTTTAAAGTTGTTTCTTCAAAAAGGATTTTATAATGTGTCGATGAATATGATCGCTGATGAAATAGGAATTTCCAAACCTGCGATCTATCATCATTTCAGAAACAAGGATGCCATGGTAGAAGGTGTTTTAGATTATTTTACTGAACGCATGGCAGAATGGAGTAACGATTACTATTCCAATTTAAGCTCCGGTAGAGATTTCATCGAAAGAATGTTCAAGGCGATTCCAATTTACAAGGATGTAGAAACGGTTCTTCTGGATGAATCAGTAGAATCTTATCCCTATTCCTACAACGATCTTCTGATGATTCTAAGCAAATACAAACCAGAATTAAGGGAAAGGATCGCTCAAGATCAGACGCGAGCCAGGAACAGATTGAAAGAATATATCAGCCAGGCTCAAAATGAAAATTTAATAAGAACGGATCTGCAGCCTTCGCGCCTGGCAACAATGATCCATACTATCATTGAAGGATCGGCTTTTATCTGTGAACTCGATCCTAAACTAAAAGTACAACGTGTAACGAATGAAGTTTATGAGATCGTTAAAAAATTGATCATGAAATGATGAATATAAGGAGTTGATGATGAAACAATTTATTGGGACAATTACCCTGATCGTTCTGATCTCAATTATTTCCTGCGAAAATCCTCAAATTGCCATGTTTGAGAAATTCAAAGGTGGAGAAGCTGTAGAGATCAAAGATGAAATCGTTGTTCCCTTCACCCTGAAACGTTCCCACGTAATTCAGGTTCCCGTTTATTTAAAAGACAAAAATTACAGGTTCATTTTAGATACCGGCGGCATGACCATGGCAAATGCGGAACTCAATGACAGTTTGAACTTTGAAACGATGGAAACTCCACAGCAAAATGTTAAAATGGCATTAACTGATGAGATCAAATTGGGAGATGCCTGCGTAAAAGGCATGAAACTTGCTTTAACCGATTTTGATGACACATTTAAACTGGATATGCCGGGAATGATCGGAACCGATTATCTGCGTTTTTTCAATGTTCAGATCGATTATCAGAATAGGCAAATCACTCTCAGAAATTCATACAAAATGAAAAGAAATAATCATGATGAACATTTAATGAAATTTGAGATGATCCCACCTTATTTTCCGACTGTTGATTTGGAAATAAATAATGAATTTCACATTCCTGGAATGATAGATACCGGCTTGCATTATGCTTTTGTATTTCCCATCAACTGGATGGAAAATCTACCGGAAGAAGAAAAGCAAAATCTGATTGATGTGGAAGGATATTTTGTGCGTTGGCCCTGGACGGAGTCTCCACAAAATTATTTGTACTTGATGCCAGAAATTATATTGGGTGATATTGTTTTGAAAGATGTTCCTGTTCTATTTGGTGAAATTCCAGATTTTCTGAATAACACTACAGCTTTGATCGGCAAATATTTTCTGGAAAATTATCTGACCACGATCGACTTTCCCAACCGACAGATAAAATTTGAGGAAAGACAAAAATCCAACTATTCACTTCGCTACAGTTCTGGAATTCACATGGCAAAAAAAGCAGGCAAACTGCAGATTACAGGAGTCTTATATAATCCACCCGCATCGGAAGCTAACATTCATCCAACTGATGAATTGATCGCGATCAATGGGAAGAAATATGACGAAATCTCTGAGTTGGAAATTTATAATTTAATGATGGATAAAACGATAGTGAAATTTTACGTTACGATCATCAAAGATAACAAAGAAAAGGAGATTTTACTAACAAAACAGGATTTGTTTGAGTGATGCAAAGTTGGTTCTATCAACCCGATTGATCCGAATGTTTTTACTGGTCGTCCCTGATCATTGGCAATATCTATGTGGTCATCATAAAAACTCGGGCACGTCGTTCTTTGGATAAATCTCTCCAAATACAAAATTTCATTTGACAACCAAAAACCAGAAACGGGAAAGTGACGCCATAAATTTCCAGGGGAAAATATGAATTTGATGAATTTTATTTGGCGCACGTTTAAGCGCTACTTCCCCCCCCCCCCAATATAACACTCTAACACAATATAAAACAAACAATTATGATAACTTCGTTAATTTCCTTAGAAGTAATAAACATGATCTCATCTCTCAAATCGGCAGGTATAAATTCCCTGGAAAATTCTCTACGTTCGGTTTTCGGATCGCAGAGAAATCAAAAGTAAAATGAAGAATTTCCCGTTCATTAACTTTGTTTTATTGGAATTCACCCCGGATTTTTCAATAAACGAAATGAAAAATCCCAGCCGATTTAAAAGAAGAGAGGAAAAGATGAAGAAGATATTCATTGTATTGCAAATAATGTCACTATCTATAACATCATTATTTGCTGTTGAATTATATGTAGGGATAAACCAAACATATTCAACTATTTCAGCAGCCTATGCTGTTGCTCAACCTAATGATGAAATAATTATACATCCGGGATTTTACGAAGAACATTTAGATATTTATATCAACATTAGTCTTACTGGTAGTACGGCAGATCCTACTGACGTAGATATTCAGAGTGATTATTATGGATATTCACCCATACAAATTCATTCTGGAGCTACTTGTGATATTTCTAATATCACAGTATCAAGGGCTTGTGGTGAAGGTATAGGTATGTATAACGCAACTGTTACGATTGAAAATTGTATAGCAGAATATAATGAGTATGCAGGAATTGCAAGTTGTATCTCTGATTTAATTGTAAGAGACTGTGTTATAAGAAATAATGGCGTGTATGGAATGAAATTGGACATTGATCCACCAGATCGAGATATGAGCATAATCGAAAACACATTAGTTTACGGCAATGGTTTTGAAGGAGGTCCAAATAATGGTGCAGGTATTAGGAAGGGGGAAGGACAAATCTCAAATTGTACTATTGTCAATAATAGAAGAGGAGTCACTATTGAGTTACAGCAATACGTACCAACAATAAGTAATTGTATTATTTATGGTAATCAATTATTACAAGTCTCTACCTATATAACTGATGTTACATATTCAGATATTTCAGGTGGATTTGCCGGCACAGGCAACATTGATGCAGATCCTTTATTCGTTGATCCAGTAAATGATGATTATTATCTTGCTTGGTCATCTTCAGAAAAATCTCCCTGTATTGATTCGGGTGATCCTTCAATATTTGATCCGGATGGTACTCCATCAGATATCGGTGCATTTAGAGTTAGTGATCACAAATATGATATAGTAGATCTTCCATCTCAGTTCGTTAATCAAGGATTAAAATGGTTATCTTTTCCAGCTTTAGATAATGTATATCAATCTGAAGATGCAGATCAAGCTCATTACCTTTTGTTTAATATACTTTATCCTGAAAATGAATCAAAATTAAATAAAGTATATTTTGAAGGAATTCCTTTCATCTATCAGAATCTAAATAATGAATGGCAAAATATTTCATTTATATTTCCTCGTACAACTGGTTACATCTTTGAAATGAATGAAGCAGCAGAACTAACAATCAAGGGTTTCAAAGAACCGGATAATTCAACAGTTACTTTAACAGGAAGTGGTATTGAGAATTGGGTTGGTTATTGGTTGGAAGAAACGCAATCTGTGGAAGATGCATTCAGCAATTATTGGGATGGATCTAACATCTATCAAATCCAACATCAAAATTGGACAGCAACTTATTTGGAGGATGATTGGTACATTCAATTATTTGAAGGTGAAAAACCGGCTATTAGTTATGGAGAAATGGTAATAGTTAAGTGTTATGATGCAATTATAAATTTTAGTTGGGATAATAGTACTCCTCCCGAACCTAAAACTACATATTTGGAAACTCAATACTATACATTTGAAGAAGAACCAGCTTATACACCAATATATGTGGAATTGATTCCTGATGACCTTCCACAAGAGATTGGTGCTTTTGTGAATGGCCAATGTATTGGTGCTTCGGTAGTACAAGATGAGTTTACTCAAATTAATGCTTATACAACATCGGCTCCTGCAGGTAATATCGAACTTGAACTTTATTATGGATCGAGAAGTGCTATACAAAGTAAGCATATTAGATCATATAATTGTGCTAATTTCAACAATCCACATCATGTTATGCAACAACTTAATACATCTGAACAAACAGATGCCTGGTTTATTTCTTTGAGAGAAAATGGTTCGATTGTTAACGCTCCAGATAAAGTAAGTCTTACTAACTATCCAAATCCCTTTAATCCCATTACAACAATTGCTTATGGACTACCTTATGCAGACAAAGTTACTATAAATATCTTCAATATCAAAGGTCAATTAGTTAAACAGCTTGTATCAGGAAATCAATCGGAAGGATATTATGAAGCAGTTTGGAATGGAAAAGATGATGCAGGAAAACATGTATCCAGTGGAATCTATTACTATCGCATCTCAACTTGTGGCAAAACCATCAATAAAAAAATGTTGTTGTTGAAATAGAAAATATCTCATCCTGACACCCCTCCCCTCTGTGCCAAGATGACACTGGACACTTTTCTACACTAATTTAGTGTTGAAAAAGGAAGGTGAAAAATGAAGAAATCGAAGAAGAGAATTATTGAATTTGGCGAATTGGAAGGAGTCCGTAGGACGACTGGAAATTC